>JAIRLF010000316.1 GCA_031259655.1 Prevotellaceae bacterium | reverse complement strand
AGTTTTTAACTCTAAGGTGAAACCAGACCGAACTGATTATTCCTTTGAGAATAGCAGATATGGTAATAGCCATCCAAACGCCGTTTATACCGTAAACAGGCGCCAGCAGCAAAGCCAGCGGGATACGTGCGAGATTGAATGCGATGCTCACAATTGCCGGAGGCAAAGTCATGCCATAACCGTTCCAGATACCCAAAGTAGTTATTTCTATCGTCATGAACAATTGACAATAAGCAACAATATTCAGATAAACTCCTCCGGCTTCCTGCGCATTTGTTTCGGAAGTAAATAAACCGAAAATCTCCGTCCCCAAAAAGATAAACGCCAAAGTAACGACTATGCCCAGAGAACAAAGCAGTATCAACGTGTATTTGTACGCTTTACGAGTTCTGTTCATTTTCCCTGCCGCGTAGTTTTGAGCGACAAAAGTTCCCAAAGCGGTAGAAAATCCTTGTGCAGTATTCCATGTGACGCCTTCGATTTGCGAGCCGGTTGTTTGGCTCATCACGCCCAAATATCCGCCGTATACGGAAGCAATACGCGCCATATAAAAGTTAATACCGGCAAAAAGGCAGTTCATGGCAGCAATCGGAGTTCCCAATTTAAAGATAGTCAAAGTATAACTTCTTTTCAATTTCACAAAATAAGGGAAACGTTCGAGGATGCCGTTTTTTTGCTTCATTTTCCGGATAAACAATATCATCACCAATAATTCCGAAAATACGGTAGCTATGGCGGCGCCTTTGGTTTCCATTGCGCCTGCGCCGTTGATGCCGAATATCATCAACGGGTCTAACAACATATTGCAAATCAATCCCGCAGTTAAGAAATAAAAGGGAGTTGACGTTTGTCCCACTCCATTATATATTCCCGAAAAAGTGAAAACGAGAAAAAACGAAGGAAGCGCAATACAAACAATCAGCAAATATTCGTGTGCAATTTCAGCCACGTCGGATTCCAACTTGAACAAATCAATAACCGGATTTGCAAACACAATCAACCCGAGGCAGAACAACAATCCCATAATCAGCGAAACAGTAACCGCGTGAGAGGCATAGACCCTTGCTTTATCCAATTGTTTCCTGCCGACAGATTGGGCGATTGTAATTTCAGCTCCAACTTTCGTCAAAAGCGCCATAGACGACGACAGCCATAAAACGATTCCCATGGCTCCTACGGCAGCCATTTCTCGACTTCCCAAACGACCAAGCCAAGCCATATCGACAAGAGTGTAAGCCATTTGAATGAAGCCGGTAGCCATAATAGGCGCGGCTAATCGCGTCAATTGTCCGAAAATTTTGCCTTCTGTGAGATTTCGTACGCCGTTTTGCAACTTCATATTATATTCAACATACTGAATGACGCCGTCAATACAGCAAACGGATTATTTTGTCGGGAACAATTAACGACAAGGCTGTTACCGAAAATATGCCGGTCTTGATATTGTTATTAATCATTGCCGTGAGGGCGATATTGTTGCAGTTTACGGGGAGAATCGATTTCAAAGATATTTCGGTACAAATCTGATATTCGGGTAAATCGATAACCGTCAACTTGTTTTTTTGCTCGTCTTCGAGCACAATATGCTCTCCAGCCATGTATGCCCTGTTTAATTTCAGCAGTACGACAGGATTTTTTTCCATCAAAGGATTCTTGATGGTCGATTTTGCTGTTTTCACTATTTCGGCATAATCGGCGGCGGCGGCGTTAATCACTTTTATACGGTCATCGTTTGTTACAAACCTTAGTTTCTGCGATTCCCAGCGTGCGCGAGGATTGACGTCGCCGGGGTAAACGAACAATTCCGGTATTTGCAGTGCCTCGAAACAGGTGTTGTCTTCTTTGATATATCTGAGAGCTTTGTATGGTCTGTAGTTCTTTGATTTGTATATCTTTCCCGACTTAAAATTGAACCAGTAACCTTCGTCGATAAACGCTTTTCGTCCGGCGTCGTCGTAGCTGTTGTACGACAGTTGGATTATCTCCGCATTTTCTTCATACAGACCGTATTTCATCAAATCGGTGAGTTTCCAGACATAGCCGATTTGCTCTTCGATAGCGGATGTCAGTTCGGGGTTCGATTCCGGATTTTCTTTTTTGGTGGTAAGATATTCCTTGCTTTTTTTCAGCAGAGCCGAGATGTAATTCAACTGATTGATAACATCCGTATATTCATCGCCTTTTACATAATCCAGTTCGACGAGCAGACTGTTGAATGCAAGTTGAATGCCTTCGATATGATAGTTTCCGAGTTCCTGAATCCGTCCGGCAATGGTTTTTTTCGCCGTAGCGTCAATCCCCGACAGTCCCATTTGTACAATGTTTTGCAACAGTTTTTGAGCGACTTCGACGCCCGACAGCTGCGCTTCTGTTTTTCTGATTATACCCTTGAGATTTTTGGGCTTATCGCTTTGTTTGGATGCTTTATCCTTGACGCTCATGTCTTCCTGTACGTTTTTCTCCTCGCGTTGTTTAATTTTGTCGCGTTTGTTGACGATTTCTTCCGGTATTTCGGCTACCGTAAATTGTAATCCCTGTGCAAAAGCGTATAATAACCCGATACTGTGCTTACAAGGAAATTGCTTGCTTGGACAGTTACAACGGAAAACAGGTTTGTTTGCGTTGATATAGTCGGCGGAACAAAAATACGGATTAGCGCCGCTTCCGGCACATTCTCCCCAGATTAAAGAACCGTCAGCCAATATTTTAAGATTGGAAAATTTGTTTTTGCTCACTAAATCTTTCCCGTTTTTCGCTGCCGAAGCATTTGGAACTAATAATTCTATTTCTTGAACTGTTATATTCATAACATCCATTTTTTTAACTAATGTAAATATTTCTTTAAAATTTGTTCAATTTGTTTGTCCAAGTCGGCAAGAACAACTGTTTTTGCTTTTTCTTCCAATGTTTCTATTTCCGAAACAATTTTTTCTGTTTGCTTTTCGTTAAAAGCAGGTAATTTTATTTTTTCGATATCTTCCTTGTAAACGTGCGGTTGTGCTTGCCCGCGTTGAAGTTTGTATATCGTTGATTGTAAAATTTTCAAGCAATAGTAAATTAATTTTGTCGGATATTTGTCTTCGTTTAATGATTTTACAGTATTACAGTCAGATGCGAAAATTGGAATATCAAAATAATTCACAAATCCCGCATAAGCTCCGGAAGCGCTTATTGTGATGATATTCCCATCTCTATTTGATTCATTATGATAATATGCAGGCGTTTGCCCGCCTGCTACAACAGGGATATTTCCTTCTGCCGTTTTAGATTTTGTGATTGATTTCCCTTTCTCAATGGCGGCAATTTGAAATAAATTCCGAATACTGTCTGTTCCCCAAAATTCCGAATAATTTATATTTGTTTTCTGCGTTTTTTCTATCTTTAAATCAAAGATATGAGATTTAAAATCAATTAGGTCAATCAAAGAAACATATTCTATATTTTGTTTTAAATCCGAATGTATATCTAAATCAAATTCTCCTCCGAACGCTTTATAAATGTATGTACTTGCTTTCTCCGGATTATCAAAACGTTCGGCATCGAACAATTTGGTACATTCGTCAATATCTTTTCCTTCGACAAATGAATGTATGCCTTCCTGTCTCTCTCTTTCCGAAAATTCATAACCTAAAAACTGCTTTTCACATTCTTTTTCGCCTGTTTTTACCATTACAATTTTTTGTGGATATGCTAAAATGAAGTATAAAAGTTTTTCTTTTTCGGTTTCTATCAACATCTTCCAAAAAGATTTTTCGTCTTTTACTTTTATCTTTTTCCTGTATTCTCTGTATATTTCATGATTCTCAACAGTTTTATTTGGTTTTTCTTTCAACAAATCTATGTAATCGTCGAAAGAAATATTTTCCCAAACATGATTTACATATTTGGCAACCGGTTTTTCTATGCCGTTACGCGTTACATCTTGAACATCATCGAAAAACCGAGCTATATATTTACGCAGATTGATGCTTTCATAATTATTTTTTCGTCTCAAAAACAGAATAACCGTTTTGATTTTTGTCGCCATAAAAGTATTAACGCCCAACTCCACAATGGAAACAATTTCAAAAAATTGCAACAGCAATTTTCTTGTTTTCGAATAAATGCCCGTACTGTTTAATATTGACGCAGGCAAAATCACTCCCGCCACTCCACCGTCTTTGAGTAACTGTTTCGTGCGTTCGACAAACAAACATTCTATTTCGGAACTGTTATCTGTTAAATAGTTGTACAGGTCAAAATCTTTTTCGGTATAATATTCCCGTGAAGCGTTTTTAAAAGCAGAAACCGAATAAGGCGGGTTCGATACGACTATTTCAAACTGCTTGTTTTCTGTAGGAAAATCTTTGTCTTTGTGTAGTAATTTATTTTTATATTCATGATGTTCAAAACTTGCAAGCCCGTCGCTATGTATAACATTTGCAAGCCCGTCGCCATGTAAATAACAGCCCACTTTACCCACTTTTACTAAACGATAATCTTTTTCGACCCCGTAGATATATTGCAAAGCCCAATCAAAATGCCGGATTCGCCAAACATCCACAAAACTGCGGGATTCAGCTTTTAATGTTTTAGTGTCGATGGTATTCAGTATACTTTGTATTTCATGCATGCTTTCGGTTATAAAATGCCCGCTGCCTGAAGCATAGTCAATGATATACGGCAATAATTCATTGTGTTTTCCCTCGTGTAATTTTGCTCTTACAAACCTGTCAATCGGCAAACTTTTGATAATGAATTGAGCAACCGGTACAGGCGTAAAAAACTGTCCCGATTCCTGCTTTAATCCTGTTGTCAAAAGAAGTTCAAAGAAATCAGAAAGATATTGCTGTTTTTGCGTATATCTGACCTTATACTTTTGTAGAAGTTCAACAACTTCTTTTACAACTATCGCATTTTCGTCAAAAGATTTTCTGTCGTAAACTTCTTTAATGGCAAATTCGTTGTTTTTTTCGAGACGGATACGGTTGATTTCCTGTTTTAATTCTTTTGATAAATCATTGTTTGATAAAAATAATTGCTGATATTTTATGTCAAATTCATCCTCCGAGAAATCGGTTACTTTTTTTTCGAGAAATTCGTACATCCCTTTTTTGTACAAATCCGTCAAACGCAACTGAAAAGAAACATCATCATCAACGCCTTCAATCCACTGAAAACCTAATTCATTTTCCGTATCTTCATTTACTTTTTCGTCATAAATTTTACACAAAAACAGTGTGAAAATCTTATTAAAAGCATTGGGCTTGTCGGAAACTACATTATGCCGCAAAATTTCCAAAAAACGATTAAATATAAAACTGCTGTCTTCGGGATTTATTTCTCTCAAATCCGAAATTGTCAGCGCCTTGCTTTCAAAATTATACAGTCTTACCCACCCCTCAAAAGCGCCGTTGTCTTTTGTAAGCTTGTCCCATTTTTCGTAAAAATCTTTCACATCGCCTGTGCGATAATTATCTTCGATTTTTATGATTTCATTACGGTAATTAATCTTGTTTTCTCTCAATTCCGAAGCGTACAGCATGATAAGCTCGGCTTTTCTGCTAAACATAAAATAAGTAAACAGTTGTCCGCCATCTTTTTTCATGCGGGCAAAAGCCTTGTCAAATTCTTTGCCGTAAGTTTTACATTCAATCAACAGATATTCCGAACCGTCATCACGGGTAACACAAATATCAAGCCGCCCGGAAGTGCCATGTCCGGCAGGATAAGTTTTTTCGAGAATGATATTTTGGGGTCTGTATCCTTTTTCCAATAAACGATTTACACATTCCAGAACTACCCAATTTTCGTCCTGCATAAAATTTAGCGTTGTTCTACTGTCGGATACAATCAATTCGCCATAATCGATGATTTGCTTTTCAACATTCACCTCAACACGATAGTTATCAGCCTGCGAGTATTCTTTTGAAAAAATACCGGCAACATTCTCTTTCGGGCTGAATCCTAACGCTATAAGCAAATTTTTATAATCCGTCATTGCAAACAATTTTGTCGCAAAAGTAATAAATTATTTTGATATACATTGATGTCAAATTGATTGATAGTGGCGAAAAATATTTGCAGAATTTGCAATAATCGAACAATTTTCTTTCTCTTTATGCAACGGGTAAATACTTGATGTATAGTTTTTTTTAACTGATTGTTTTTGTTGTGTCTTTGTGCAAAATTTCCATCTTTGAAATTGTTTTTTTAATTAATTTATATTCAATTTTTTATTTCATTTTCCGATGTTTTTTCGCCGATTTGGAAACCGATTCGCCGGCGGGGTTTTTCGAGTTTTTTCTCGACCTGTAGTTCTGCCAGCGTTTGGTTGATTAATTCTAACTGCATGCGCGTGTCATCGTTAATGTCGTTGTAGTCGGTGAAAACATCTTCGATGTATTCTTTTAATTCGTTTACCTGTTTTTGAAGCTCCTCGACTTTATCGGGGACAGCAGGAACTACCAGTCGACGCATTGCAACAAAAGCCCGCACTATCAATATGCTTGTATGTATGGCTATCTCGCTTCGGAGCGTACTTGACAACATGACAGCGCCATGTTCTGTAAATGCAAAAGGAATAGCCGATTTCGGACGCTTTACATGTGATGTCATCACAAATTGTGATGACATATTCTCCCATTCCGCTTTCGTCAATTGAAACATGAAATCGTCGGGAAAACGGTCAATATTGCGTTTAACGGCTTGATTGAGTACGCGCGTTTCTACTTGGTACATCTCTGCCAAATCGAAGTCGAACATTACTTTGAAACCCCTGATTTCGTATATCTTACTTTTTATTAATTCTATTTCCATCGCTATTGACCTTATTTCATTGACATACAAAGCATAACACGATATATTCCGTTAATATCATCAAAAGACTTCTCTTTACTTAACGTGTAAATACTTGACGTATAGTTTTTTATTTCAGTGATCCGGTTGGGATTCGAACCCAAGACCCACAGCTTAGAAGGCTGTTGCTCTATCCAGCTGAGCTACCGGACCATTGCCAAACGGCGGCGCAAAGGTACAATACTATTTTGTTTTTTCAAACAAATATCTAATGTTTTTTTAATAAGCATCCTTAATGCTTCATTATCAGCGATAATTGTGTAAAGATAATTTCGTCTGAAAAAACCGTTGCGGCGACCTCCTTGCATTTGTTTTTTTTCTCCGGAGATAATCTGCGACATGCTTATTTCCGGATTTTCGATGGGATTTATCGCCTTGAAAAATCGAACTTTTACAATCTTTTGCAGGAAAAGCGGACGTTCGATGCTTTCGGCAACTAATTCTTTAACTATTTTCTTCCTCGACACTGCAAGTAGTCAATCATCACAAATTTACCCTGTTGCGGCAACAATTCTCTTACGTCCAAATCGAATAATAACATACTATTTTTTTGATGGCGCTTTAAAAACTTCGTCGCCGATGGGTTGGTTTAAAACCTTATTAAATAAGGTATAAACGGTATAACTCCCGTCGGATTCCTCCATACGCATGACGGAGAGCGTCAAATCGGTTTTGTCGTAAGTCAAAACAACTTTTTTGACGTTGTTCCTCGTCTTTTTCTTCAATTGCGCCGTAACAACATAACCGTCGTCAGTTTCTTCGCTTGATAGCGTAACTCCGTCTATCAAAGACACATCGCCTTGCAAACACGACGAAAGAATACTCCTTATTGTCCTTGCTTTCGAACTTGACCTTGTCGATGCTTTGCTGTATTTGCCGACAGCTATCATCACGAGTTGGTCTTTGTTTATCAGCATTATATCTCCGGCAGGCTGCTCGTACTGCATCAAAAGACGGTCGGGTTTGTTGTAGAAGAACTTACCGTTTGAACTGACGTCTTCGTTCATGAACGACACATGTTTGACTTGAACGAAATCGCTTGTAATAGAAGAATATTGCAGGTTTGCCTGTTTGATTTTTTTGACAATAGAATCAGCAGAGCTATCCTGTGCGTCTACTGCAAGGTAACTACATAAAAATATGCAAATTAAAATCTTTTTCATTATATATCTAAATCTTTTAACAAATTATTCATACCAACAATTTTAGCGCAAGCCGATTTGCGTATTTTGTTCAAGAATACAGACTTTGTACCCTTTTTTCGACAGAATATATCCGCATTCCAACCCGCCGAGACCGCTTCCAATTATTATTGCGTCGTACTTCATTGCTTAAGAATCAGGTTTCTGCTTGTTTCGCACCCATTTTTCGAGGACAGGCGTTTTGCCTTTTTCCGTTCGCCGCGTTATCAACAGCCAAAACAAATACGGCTGTAAAGAATAAGCTATCAACACCGTAGAAACCATGCCGATAAGCGTGGCTATCCCTATGGAATA
>JAIRLF010000246.1 GCA_031259655.1 Prevotellaceae bacterium | reverse complement strand
ACTTTGACAGTGGTTTTAATCATTGTCAAATCATTTCTGTGTATTGTTACCTCGTTTAAGGCGGTGGAGATAAAATCGTGGTCTCCATCGCGATATACGCTTATCAGACTTCGTTTTTCGATTGTGTAATTATGTTCGAACAAATTGTCGAGCGCCGGTTCGATTTCGTTTGCAGGCACTTGCGCAAGAAAACCCAAGCGTCCGAAATTTATGCCCAGGATAGGGATACCGTGTTCTACAGCAAATTGCGACGCTTCCAAGAACGTCCCGTCGCCGCCCACGCTAAGCAGACAAGTCAAATCTCCGCTAATATCTTTTGTCGATGAAAACCGTTCACATTCAATCGCCATGTCAAATTGTTCCTGTAAATAAGCCGAAAACGGTTCGTATATATACAGCACAGCCTTTGTTTGCAGTATTTCAATCAAAGTCTTTAACTTCCCGATATTGTCTATTCCGGAAGTTCTGCCATACAGTCCTATCTTTATGTGTTTCATGAACAGCCGTTTGCAAGTAAAAACTACATTACGAAAGTGTCGCTTATGGACTCGGAATTGAAAACTTTACGAATTATGTCCGCAAATAAATCGGCTACCGACAATATTTTTATTTTGCCTTTGCATATTTCGTGCTCTTCGCTCAGCGGAATGGTGTCGGTTATTATAACTTCTTCTAATGCCGATTCTTGTATTCTCCGGTATGCTGGTCCCGAAAACAGGGCATGTGTAGCCATCGCCCTGACGCTTAACGCTTTTTTCTCCATCATCATATCGGCGGCTTTGGTGATAGTTCCTGCCGTATCGATCATATCGTCAATCACAATCACATTTTTACCTTCGACCTCTCCTATGGCGGTCATGTCGCCGACAACGTTAGCTTTTTCTCTCGATTTGTGACATATAATTACGGGACAATCAATGGCTTTTGCGTATGCACTCACTCGTTTTGCTCCTCCCATGTCCGGCGCAGCTATAGCCAAGTTTTCGATTTTCATCTTTTGAATGAAAGGCAAAAACAGCGAACTTGCAAAAACATGGTCAACCGGAACGGCGAAAAATCCCTGTATCTGGTCTGCATGGAGGTCTAAAGTCATCACGCGGTCGACGCCTGCGGTAACAAGGATATCGGCGACAAGTTTTGCGCCAATCGAGCAACGCGGCTTGTCTTTTCTGTCCTGCCGCGCCCATCCGAAATAAGGCATGACGGCTACAATTTTATACGCCGACGCTCTCCGTGCGGCGTCTATCATCAGAAGTAATTCCATTAAATTGTCGCTCGGAGGGAAAGTGGACTGTATGATAAACACGGTTGACCCGCGAACACTTTCGTCGTATGAGGGCTGAAATTCGCCATCGCTAAATTCCATGATAGACGAAACCCCAAGCTTTATTCCATAACTCCGTGCAATACTCTCTGCCAAGTATTTGCTGCCTCTTCCGGCAAAAAATTTTATTTCGTGGTTTACAAGCATTTTATACTATTTTCCGACCGCAAAGTTAAATCTTTATTTCTGATTTCGATAATGATTTCGTTTTTTGATTAGCAAATCATTAAAATCTTTTTGATTAACAAAGATTTATTCTCGCTTTCGATTGAGCTTTTTGACAAGATAGCGCTGAACAAAGTATGTAAATAAAGTAAAAAACTTCAGTTATATTCACAAGACAACGATTCGCTCGAAGGCGATAAAATCGAAGTCTCTGCATCGGACTTGCCCGCGGTAACATCACTGTTGAAGAATTAAACTTATAGCGCGCTCGAAGGAAGCTCGGAGGGACCTCGAAGGAACATCGAAGGAACCTCGAAGGAGAATGAAGGAATAAGACAAACTAAAAGTTTAATTGAGCAGTTGAAAAGAACAGGTAATGAAGTAACAAAAATATTGTTCTATTATTAAAAATTAGTTCCGAAAAAGCAATTGTCAAAATTCTGTTCTCTGATTCAAAAATAAGTACTAATTTTGCATTCAAAAAAAGAATGACGCGCAAAGCATATTTTATAGGTATCGGCGGAATAGGAATGAGTGCAATAGCAAGATACTACAAACATTATGGTTACGAGGTTGCAGGATACGACAAAACTCCTTCGGATTTGACCGTAGAACTGCAAAACGAAGGCATAGACATACATTTCGACGATTGTGTCGCCTCAATCCCCGAACAGTTCCGAAACAAAGATACTCTTGTGGTATATACTCCCGCAATTCCGGACAACAGCATCGAACTCAACTATTTTCGCGATATTGGAAACACGCCTCTCAAACGTTCCGCCGTCTTGGGAATGATTGCAAAAGACAAAACAGTCCTTGCCGTTGCCGGTACGCACGGAAAAACAACCACTTCGACATTGCTTGCATATATTATGAGCGTAGCCTCAGAGGGTTGTACGGCTTTTCTCGGAGGCGTTTCCAAGAATTTCAACAACAATTTTGTTCTTTCCAAAAGCAAATGGTTAGTCGCCGAAGCCGACGAATACGACCGTTCGTTTTTGCGACTATATCCTCACATAGCGATTGTTACCGCTGCCGACGCCGACCATCTGGATATCTACGGCGCCGAAAAAGAGATGAAAAAAGCTTTCGGCGACTTTGTCTCGCAGATAGATGCCGACGGCGCCCTTATCCTGAAAAAGGGGACGAATATACCCTTGGACAAACTTTCGTGCAAAATATTTTCTTACTCATACGACGATAGAGAAGCCGACGTCTATGCCGACAACATAGAGCTAAAGCAGGGATTTTTCAAATTCGACATCCACACTCCTGCAGGGACAATCGACAATTGCACCTTGAATTTGCCGGGCTGGGTGAACATCGAAAATGCCGTTGCCGCCGTTGCCGCTTCGATGTTGGCAGGCGCCGGAAACGACAAAATAAGAGAGGCTTTGAGTACGTTTGCCGGAGTCAAAAGGCGCTTCGACATACGGGTGAACACGCCCGAATGCGTTTATATTGACGATTATGCGCATCATCCCGAAGAATTGAAAGCGGCGATAACTTCTGTCAGGCAGATGTTCGCCGGCAGAAAAATTACGGGAATATTTCAACCTCATCTGTATACCCGCACCCGCGATTTCGCAGCAGGATTTGCCGAAAGTCTCGGTCTTTTAGACGAACTGATTCTCATGGATATATATCCCGCGCGGGAATTGCCGATAGAGGGCGTGACTTCCGAAATTATCTTCGAAAAGGTGCGGATAAAAAACAAAACGCTGTGCGCCGGAGAAAATTTGATGGACGCGCTGGCAAACAAAGATATCGACCTGCTGATAACCCTGGGAGCGGGAGATATCGACCGTTTTGTGGAACCGATAATAAAACTTCTTACCGGTAAGTAATGCCGAAGTTTAGCGCATACAGATACGATTTGTTTGATTTTATGGAAGATATCCGGCATAATCCTTTTATACGGATTACTGTGCCTCTATTGTTCGGCATAATCTTTCAATACATCTATGGGATACAAACCGGCGGGTTGCTGTTTATTGCGTTCTTTGCTGTTTCGCTTACAGTTTTGCATATCTTTGAAGTTTACCGGCAATATTCGTTTACATGGCTGTACGGGCTTCATTATTGTTTGATATTCTTCTTTTTGGGGATTAGTTTGGTACAGTTGAATCCTCTAAGAACGACTATTCCGCTTAACGAAGAAAATTATTTTGAACTGCTTGTAACCGAAAATCCGCTCAATACCGACAATGCGCTCCGAATAGATGCGAAAATCCGGGCTTTCTCTGCCGACGGCAAACATTGGACAAAATGTAACGAACTGTCGATAATATACATGAACAAAGATTCGACACTGCGGTTTTCGCCCGGCGACGCGTTTGTTTGTCAAACCGTGTTCAGAGAATTTGCTCCACCTCAAAATCACGATGAGTTTGATTATAAAACGTATCTTAAGCGAAAAAAAATATTTTCAACCTCGTTCGTAAATGCCGAAAAGCTTGTTGCGGTTGATTCGGGACAAATCAGTGCGTATAAAAAATTTGTATTCAAACTCCAGCAATATGCCCTCGAAGCGCTGCAGAACGCGGGATTGAAATCCGAAGAACTTGCCGTCGCTTTAGCTTTACTCACAGGCAACAAGCAATATTTGGAAGACGATTTGCGCGATTCGTATGTTGCGTCGGGAACGGTTCATTTGCTCGCCGTTTCGGGATTGCACGTGGGAATTGTGTTCATGATACTGAATTTCGTGTTCGGGTTCATGGACAGGCGAAAGAACCTGCGTCTTTTGAAGGGCTGTATCATTCTCGTTGCGTTGTGGATATATGCTTCCATTGCGGGACTGGCTCCGTCGATTGTGAGGGCAAGCGCGATGTTTTCCATTTTTGTCGTTGCCGACATGGCGAACAAACCCAAAAGCACATACAACAACATTGCATTTGCCTGTTTCATAATGTGTATAGTGAATCCATACGCTATTTTCGAAACAGGATTTCAACTGTCGTACTTTGCTGTTTTGGGGATTGTGTATTTTCAGCCGAAGTTCATGAAGCCGTTTCACAACTGTAACCGGTTTTTGAGACCTCTTATCGAATGTTCGACGGTAACTTTGTCGGCACAGCTGGGAACCTTGCCCGTTATATTGCTAACATTTAAATTGTTTCCCACATATTTTCTCTTCTCAAACTTGATTCTTGTGCCTTACACAAGCGTGGTCATGTATATCGGAGCGCTTGTCATAGCCCTGTCGTGGCAACCGTTCTTGCTTATGATTAGCGGGTTGGCGCTTAACTATGCTATTTATGCGATGAATCGGGTTGTGAAGTTCTTCGACAAACTGCCGTATTCGACTGTCGACGGTATATACATTAATGGAACACAGTGCGCTTTGCTTGTTGTAAGTATTTTATCGCTGGCGTTTCTTTTTGCGTTCAAGAAAAAGATATTTTTTGCAACGATTCTGATTTCTTTGATTGGGATTTTCTCAATCGGCGCTTTGCACTCATACAAAATGTCTTCGCATAAAGAATTTGGAGTGTTCGGCGTGAAAAGAGCTTTCTATGCATATTTTATCGAAAACGGCAAGGGATTCTCAATAAGAGACACTGTCGCCGTAAACCATTCGTTCGATTTCAATACGAAAAACTATTTGATAAAACGAGGATTCCGTTCCGAACAGGATTTGACCGTATTATCACTGTCCGATTCAATTCCCAACCTGTACAAAGGCGTGCTTTTGTTTGCGGGAAAGAAAATCGCTCTGTCGTCTCTATTGAATGTAAACGCCGAATTTTCGGGCGCTCCGCTGAATATCGATTATCTGTGCATCACCACCGAACAACACAATACTCAACCGGAAACCGTACTCTCGTGTTATAATCCGTCTGAAATAATTATTGCCAACAATCTGCCCGCTAATAAAATCGCCGAATGGATACAAATCGCCGAATCAAAAAAAATCCCTTACCACAATATCAAAACCGAAGGAGGATTTCGACTGATTTCGACCGATTGAAGATTAAAAAGACCAAATAAATCTGCGAAAATCTACTTAATCTGCGTGCATCAACTCAATTCGCCGATAGAATATTTCAACAACGTTCGGTTCATATAATAAATAAATGTTACCTTTGTAAAAAAATTCGGATATCATGAAGAAGAAGTTACCAATAGGAATACAGTCGTTCTCGCGATTACGGGACGAGGGATGTTTGTATGTTGACAAGACAGAACATATTTATAACATGATTACTACGGGAGGCGGCGTTTATTTTCTGTCGCGTCCTCGACGTTTCGGGAAATCCTTGCTTATAAGTACGCTGGATGAACTGTTTCGGGGGCGGAAAGAACTGTTCAAAGGACTGTTTATCTATGACAAATGGGACTGGACGCAGTATCCGGTGATACGCATGGATTTCGGGAAACGAACATTCGGTTCGCCGGAGGAATTGAAGATTTCATTGGATGATTTTGTCAATGCTGTAGCCAACAAAAATCAAATATCGTTACAGGAACGTACTCTTAACGGCAAATTTGGCGAACTAATCGAGAAATTGCACGATTCCACCGGGCGAGGCGTAGTTGTTCTTGTTGACGAATACGATAAACCCATTATCGACCACTTGACGAATAAAGAAAAATTGAGAGCGAACAAAGAAATACTCCATAATTTTTATCAGGTATTGAAGGCTTCCGACGATTATATCGAATTCATTTTCCTGACAGGCGTATCGAAATTCTCGGGACTGTCGGTATTCTCGGCGCTGAATAATCCTGTTGATATTACATTAAACCGGAAATATACTTCGCTCTGCGGTTATACACAGGAAGAACTTGAATATTATTTTACCGATTATCTTGACGAAATCGCCGAATACAAAAACATGAGTCGGGACGAGTTGTTGGAAGCGATTAAGTTTTGGTACAACGGTTATTCATGGGACGGCAAGACGTCGGTGTATAATCCGTTTTCGACATTGTTGTTATTCATGAATAAAGAAATTGATAATTATTGGTTTCGTTCGGGAACGCCGACGTTTCTGATGAACTTGCTGAAAACGCGCAACCAACTACAACCTGTACTGGAACCGTTCCAAGTCAGTTCAAGAGTTTTCGACAGTTACGACCCCGAAAACATTGAGGAAATCCCATTGTTATTTCAAACCGGTTATTTGACAATCAAACAAAAAGTCGAAGTATCAACAACTCGTATACAATACGTTCTCGGAACGCCTAACGAAGAAGTCAAAGTATCGTTTTTTGAATATTTGCTGAATGCCTACACCGAATATCCGTTGTCTCAAATCCAGGGATTCGTGGGAAACATGCAACAACAAATATACGAGGGCGACACATCCGCTCTGGAACAAAATCTTCGCATGTTGCTGGCTCATATTCCGAGTATCCTTCATGTCGAAGCAGAGAAATACTATCATTCGCTGTTTCTGCTGTTGATGAAGATGCTCGGATTCGATATTCAGGGCGAAATAATGACAAATATCGGACGCATCGACGCCGTATGGCATCAACCCGGCTTGACTGTTGTCGCCGAAATCAAATATCACGCCGAAAAAGACATCGACAGTCTGCT
>JAIRLF010000161.1 GCA_031259655.1 Prevotellaceae bacterium | reverse complement strand
GATAAAATCCGCAACGAGGGCAAAAAAGTATCCGACGTGTATCTGGAAGTCGGCTTCAAAAACCTGTCGCACTTTTCGAGGGTTTTTAAGCAGCAATTCGGCTATGCACCAACGAAGTAATAGAAAAGTGTACTTCACAGCAAAGAAAAAAGAGCCGCAAAGAAAAACAATCTTTGCGGCTCTTGCTTTACCTTTGCACTGTTTTTTGAAAATGAAACAGGAATGACAGAAACAGGAACATATCGCTTATTCTCCGCAAAATGCAGTCCGGCGACTTGCATTTTATCACTCCGCAGTTTCTTCCGGCGACATCCCCGCAAGCCGTCTGAAATACTTATCTAACCCGCTCACATTCAGAACACCGGTATTCCGTAGGCGTCATTCCCTTCAGTTTTTTAAACACCCGATTGTAATAAGGAACATCCCTGAAGCCGGATGCAAAACAGATTTCAGCCACAGACTTGCCTGTTTTCAGGAGCATCTGGCAGGACGATGTCACACGGTATTCGGTGAGAAAAGCAAAAAACGATTGATTCGTCATCTTCTTAAAAAATATGCAGAACGATGATTTTGCCATACACGCAAACCTTGCAACTTCGTCGAGCGTGATGTCACGCTGGTAGTTATTCATCACGTACAGATGTATTTGCTGCAATCTTTTTGCATTTCTGTCGTCGGTGACGGGATGCCCTACCGTAACCGTTTTTTCGGGCGAAGATATTAAGGCAAAAAGTTTTATGAGCGACGACAATCTTTCCACTTTGTCTTCCCGAATCATGGACGTCAGAATCGTTTGTAACTGCGATAACGTATTTCCGCCAAAAGAAATTGCATCCGTATAACACTGTATTTCAGCGATAATGCCGGAAAGTTCGGGAAAAGCAATCTTGCTGTTTTCGAGAAGTGTGTTAGAAAAGACAATCGTTACGTTCTCAATTTTACCCTCGCCGTCGAAAACATATTTGTCGAAAGACCAGCAATGCGGTATGTCGGGAGGAATCAGAATCACCTCGCCCTGAGAGAAATACTCCGTCGCGTCGCCCACGATTCTCGTTCCCCGTCCTGTGATTACGTACGACAGTTCCCATGTTTTTTGCTGGTGAAACGTGAGCTGTTCGTCCCAGACAATATGGACATGATCGAAGATGAAAGACGCCTTGTCTTCATACGGAATATGACAATATTTTACATTTTTCATTGTTCTACAACGCAAATTTATTTTTGTGCAAATATACGACAATAAAAATAAAATAAAAACCAATTACGCTAAACAGTTTTCCTCCACCTTTGCAACTTCAAACAGGAGAAGCCGATAGCCGTAAAGTGGAGGCAATGTTTTATAAATTAAATGTATATACATGAAAAGTAAATTTTATTTGATTGCATTATTTGCATCGTTAATGGTAGCGTCGTGTACGGCAGTACAGGCGCAGAAAAAAGCAAATTCCAAAAAGGAAATTGCAATACAGTTATATTCTGTCAGGGACATAATCGGCAACTACTCAAATCCGACAGAAAAATATAATGCCGATTTCACCGCTATTCTCAAAAAACTTGCCCGGATGGGTTACACCGGCGTCGAAGCGGCAGGATATAACGACGGGAAATTCTATGGCAAATCTCCCGAAGAGTTTAAACATGAGGTCGAAGCCGCCGGATTACAAGTGTTATCGTCGCACTGTACCAAATCGTTGACAGAGGAAGAGTATGCGTCCGGCGATTTCACCGAATCGCTGAAATGGTGGGATAAATGTATCGCAGCGCATAAGGCGGCGGGAATGACTTACATCGTAACTCCCGGAACAGGCGTACCCAAAACAGTGAAAGACCTGAAAACATACTGCGACTATTCCAACGAAATCGGTAAACGCTGCAAACAGAACGGACTGCTGTATGGTTATCATAACCACGCCCATGAGTTTCAGAAAGTCGAAGACAAAGTGGTGATGATGGATTATATGATCGAAAACACCAATCCCGAATATGTGTTTATCGAACTGGATGTATATTGGATAATAATCGGGAAAAACAGCCCTGTCGATTATTTCAACAAATATCCCGGACGTTTCAAAGCGCTTCATATCAAAGACCATAGAGAAATCGGACAAAGCGGTATGGTAGGATTTGACGCAATATTTAACAACGCAAAAACAGCAGGCGTCAAACATATAATCGTCGAAATGGAACAATCCTCTACTACCATTGAAGAAGGCATTAAAACAAGTATAGATTATTTATTGAAAGCTCCTTATGTCAAGGCTTCTTACAACAAATAATAGATTTATGAAAAAGATTTTCGCTCTATTGATATGCTTTTGCATTATACTGTTCAATTTCTGCAATTCTTCTGCGAATAAGGATTTACTAAACAGCAAATGGACAGTGACGGGAAATGTCGCCATGCAGGACGGACTTCTTTCGTTGACGGGCGAGCAGGCTCAAGTCCTGTTGAAAAACGGCGATTACAAAGATTTTGATTTGAGTATGGAACTGCGAACGAATTCCGGGGGAAAAGGTTTTGTCGGGTTTCACACGGATTCGAAAGGCAAGGGTTATCGTGTCGCAATCAACAACGACAGGGAAGACGCCGTATGGTGGAGAATGACGGGCAGCCTTGTATCGGTTCGTAATCTCGCCAAGAGTTTTGTAAAAGAAAACGAGTGGTTTACAATGAATATCCGCGTCGAAGGGCAAGCCGTCACGGTAAAAATCAACGGCGAACCGGTTGTCGAATACATCGAACCGTCGAAGCCTTTCAGAACAGGCGTCAATGCCAATGCCGTACTTTCCCGCGGCACATTCTCAATAACAAGCGCAGGGGCGGGCACATTGCATTTCAAAAATATCAACGTTAAAGAACTTGACGGAAAAAACATAAACACCTCTGCCCAACTGGAAATGGCGAACGATGAACAGTCGGACGAAATCATCCGTTTGCATCAGGAAGATTTTCCGGTTCTCGACTATCACGTTCATCTAAAAGGCGGACTGACAAAAGAAGCCGCCGCCGTACAGTCTCGGAAAACCGGTATCAATTACGCCGTTGCGCCAAACTGCGGTATCGGTTTTCCGGTTACAAACGACGAAGACATATACGAATATCTCGACGCCATGCGTACACAACCGTTTATTCTGGCGATGCAGGCGGAAGGCAGGGAATGGATAACCACGTTTTCCCAAAAAGCCCGCGATGAATTTGATTATGTGTTCACGGATGCGCTGACTTTCAAAGACCATAAGGATCGCCGTGTGCATTTATGGGTAAATAAAGAAGTTATCATTGACGATGAACAGGAATATATGGATATGATTGTGGACAGGATTTGTGCTGTCTTGCAGGAACCGGTTGACGTTTACGTTAATCCGTTCTTTCTTCCGGAATCAATGAGCGACCGTTACGACAATTTCTGGACGGAAAAACGTATGAATAAAGTAGTGGAAGCGCTGGCTGTAAGCGGAAAAGCATTGGAGATTAACGAACTTTACCAGATTCCCAATAAAGCAATCATCATGAAAGCAAAAGCCGCCGGAGTGAAATTTACTTTCGGGTCGAACAACATAATGCCGGAAGTCGGTAAACTGGAATACAGTATCCGTATGAAAAACGAATGTGGATTGACGCCCCAAAATATGTACAAACCGAAAGTTAAGATTTAGAGTAATGACAGACGCAGCAACATATCGCTTATTCCCCGAAACAAGTATTCCGTATTCCTGCACAAGCCGCTTGTTTTCCTGCACAAACCGCTTGTTTTCCTGCACAAACCGTTTGTTTTCCTGCACGAGCCGTTTGTTTTCCTGCACGAGCCGTTTGTTTTCCTGCACGAGCCATTTGTTTTCCTGCACGCGGCTCGTGTATTCCTGTCCCGATTGTCTGTTCAAGAGTAAAAATCTTGAAAACAATATAA
>JAIRLF010000153.1 GCA_031259655.1 Prevotellaceae bacterium | reverse complement strand
ATAATCACAGGGATTCCGAGCAGAGCGGTAATAGAGTTTATCGGCAAAGTCGCATCTTTGACAACACATTGCGAGAGGACATCGCACAAAAGCATTATACATGCGCCGATTAGCATTGTTCCGGGCATAAGGATACGATGGTCGGCTTGGCGGAATAACATCCTCGTAAGATGCGGGACAGCAATTCCGATAAAACCGATTGGACCACAGAAAGCAGTAGCCGTTCCCGTCAATATGCTTGTTCCTAAGAACACGATATTTCGCGACCGTCGGATATTGACGCCCATGCTTTTGGCATAGTTTTCGCCTAACAAAAGCGCGTTCAGCGGTTTGATAGAATATATCGACAATGCAATGCCTGCAAGCAAAGTGCAGCCCATCAACAAGATTCTGTCGGACGTTACCGAGCCCAAACTGCCCATTGTCCATATCACATAGCTTTTCACTCCGGAACTTGCGCTAAAATACTGTAAAATACTGATTATCGCCGATATTCCACTGCCGAACATCACTCCGAGAAGCAAGACCGACATCACATCTTTCACCCGCGACGATACAAGCAGGATGAGAATCAACACTATCGACGAGCCGCCCAAAGCCGCCGCGTATGTTCCCAAATCGTGCAACGACTCTATAATCGCAAACGAAGACGCTCCCATAATGAACAGTGCAACACCCAATCCTGCGCCCGAACTGACGCCAAGCACATACGGGTCTGCCAGCGGATTCCTGAAAATTGTCTGCATCTGCAAGCCGGCTACCGATAACGAAACTCCCGTAAAGACTGCTACACAGGCTTTGGGAAGTCGAAATTTGTACACGATTTTCGAGGCGTTCGCTTCTTCGCCGAAAAACGAATCCCATACTTCCTTCAACGAAAGTTCAACAGCGCCGACCGTTAAATCAACGACAAACAACACCGTCAACAGACAGCCGAGCAGTGTGAAAAACAACGGGTTATATTTACTTGCGAGCGTATTCAATCTTGTGTTTTTTCTTTATCCTTATCTTTCTTTTTCTTACGACGGAAAATGTCGATAAACTTGTCGAACTGAGAACGGTACGACAGACCTATTCCGTTCCGGTTACTTTCCATATCGTCGGAAAAGTAGTCGCGCGATTTCGAGAATACTTTGAACCGTGTATTCTGATTTTTTCCAAGCAAAACCTCCATTTCGATATCGCCTACAAAACTTCGATTTGAAGTCGTTGTATTACTTGCGCTTCCGTTGAGGAGCACCCTGTCGAACAGTTGAGTGCTTACATCGATTTCAAAGCCCGCGCCGACGGTATTATGTGCATTGGAAGTGTAATCAACATTGACATCCAGTGGAATAGGCAGATTAAACATGGATATCAAATTTCCTATTTGTCCCGACAACAACTCCGAAGCGTTATACATCAAAGTTGTAGAACCTAAATCCTGAGTAGCGAAATTCTGTTCGGGCAAAAAAGCTCTGAGTACCAGCAACGAAAGGAACTGTCGCGTCATCTTTTCGTCCGTATTGACAAGGTTTGCGAACTGAGCCTTTTTTTCGGGGTCGACGTCGTGAATATCAATGTTGAATTTCAGTAGAGGATTAGTCATTCGTCCTGTAATAACTATTTGGCATTCAACAGGGTGATTTCTCAAACTGTCGTCAGGGAACAGTGTCGCCAAAGATACGCGTTCCTTGTATGAGGCTGTAACATTCAACTCGGCATTCGTAACGTCGCCGTTAAAACGTATCCGGCTGCCCTTGTTTATCATGAATTTGCGGGATACGATGCTGAAATTTGGAAGCGTAAAATTGTAATCGCCTTCTTCAATCGAGTAATCGCCTGTGATAGTGAACAATTCCAGAGCGGGGTCTACGTATATTTTGAGATTGCCGTTGCCTCGCGCTCTGAGTATATCGCCGACTTTGGGGTCGATAAGTATTTGTATTTCAGATTTTGGAGTTACAGCCAAATCGAAACTCAGTTTCATATTCGATTCTTTATTGTCGTTATCTACAGCCGTTTCCGTTTGATGTACCTCGGTCGAAACTGTCTTGCTGTTGACGAAAGTCAGAAAATCGGATTCCTTAACCTGCGAAGTTGAGGATAATGGGATGTAAAATAGTGTATTTGAAGTTGTTTCGGCGGTTATTGCCAAATTAATCAAGTCGGGATTTCCTGTTAAATTGACAACTCCCGATGTGTATGCCGTTCCGTAAAACAGAGGATTATCGTTGCTTTTTGTGCTAAGACTCAAGAAATTCGTAACATTAGCGCTTGCATTAAATTTTATGTTTTTGAAATAATCATGCGTCAAATTCATGTTTAGCGTTCCGGTATTTCCCTCAATATCTTTGATATGTCCGTTGTAGATACTTATTTTCGAACCGGTTATATCAATATTGGAATTCACAACATAGTGAGTTTTAAGATAATTGATGGTCAAGCCCACGTTATCCAAACTCATTTTGCCCGAAATATCGGGATTTGTGAGTGTGCCGGTGATTTTTACGCTGCCGTTTAACATTCCGTTTATATTCGATAAAATTTCGGACATAAGCGGCTCTATAGTTCTGATTTGAAAATTCTTAACCTCGACATCCGCATCAATTTCCCCCGAATTTGGAAACACGTATCCATATATCGAAGAGTAGAGTTTGTTGTTATACGAAATCCGGCTTGTAACATCAATGCACTGTTTGTCGTTGTTCCACATGCTTCCAAGCGCTACATTGCCGATAGTATCGCTATTAACAACCAAAGTATCAATCAGTATGCTCGAAATAATGAAAGGCGTGCCATATAATCCGTACAAGTCGATTTCGCCGGAAACTTTGCCGCCAATTTGATATCCGAGCGAGGATATGTACTGGTTAATTCCTCGAAGTCTGTAATTTGAAAGAAATATTCGCAACGAATCGTTAGAATTTTGCGAAGCTGTTCCCGAAATTTCGATTTGCTGCCCTTCTCTGTTGATGTTAAACCCTTCGACACTAAACTTATCGCCGCTGATTTTTAAGGTTGTCGGAGATAAATCCCATTCTTGACCGAAAAATGTTATCTTCGATTTGGCTATATATACCTCTGTCAACAATTTATCTTTCGTTTCGGGATTGTGATAAAATCGCGTAGCGAAAGAAATATCTGTATCCGACTGGTTTGTAGAATCGATAAACGAGAAGAATGTCTGTATTTTATCATGAAAAACAGAGTTTTTCAGATTGAAGTTGTTGACCGCCGCCCATGGAGTTGCAAAACTGCCGGACATGTTGATATGCAACGAATCGAATTTGTTGTTACAGAAGAGTTTCAACTCCGAAATTTGATTGTCGCCGTACAAAATTTTGCCGGAATTTATCTCTATGTTGATTACGGCGCCCGTATCGATTGTGGCGCTCAATTGCGTGCCTTTTTCGATATACAAATCCGGCATAATGATTCGGACAATATCCTTTGCCTCTTTGATTTGCGCTTTGAATCCATAATTCGATAGAGGTTTGGCAGGATTCGGTGTTGTTGCAGTAAACAATTCGGGAACATACTTTTGCGATAGATATTGCAGCTGGTCGACGAAACCGCCCAAATCGCGCTGTCCGAAATATTCGGCGTCCATAAAACCGGACTTCAACGAGAGAGAATTTCTGTTTTCATCATTGTATGAGGTCAGTACGATTTTTCCAAAATCGACATTTCCCTGAGTGTCTGTGTACGACAAACTGTCAACAACCAGTTCGCCGACATAGTCCAATATGCTTGACGCCATGAAGTTGGCTTTGATATTTGCATCGACAATCGAAACGGTGTCGCGTTTATTGAAATTTAGTTTCACCAAGTCGGCGTGTTTTAGATTTGCGTCGAACTTGAAAATCGGAGCGCCGTTTCGACCTTCCAAGTCTATATTTCCGTTAAAATCAAGCTCAAGATTCGGTTCCGAAATTTTCACTTCGCCGTCGAACGATTGATTGACAAGACGCCCTTCAAGTTCGACATTGCGGTATTTATAATCGTTAAACTCTAAAAACGAGATGTTTCCTTCGCCGAAAATATCGTTTACACCGCTTTGTATCGTTCCTTCGACTTCGATGTTAAATCCTGTATGACCAATTAATTGGGAACTAAGCAATTTTCCCGCATCGAAATCGGCGGTTGCAAGTTCGCCGCTGAATTTGGTGGAATTATTTTGATTTTTAAACAAAATATCCATCTCCATGACGCCCAATGCGCTTCTCAGATACCCGTACGAAACAAAATCGCTGACAAGTCCCGTGTAAGTTCCGTTAAAATGCACGTTTCCAAATTTATCCAAAATTTCTTTGCCGGCAAACTGCTCGCCTGTTACTCCTTCCACAATTGCCGTAACATCGTCGGAATGAGTGTCTAAATGTTTCAAATCGACAAAAATCATCGTGCTTTCGATGTCCGGCAAACCGAATATGCTGAAACGCCCGTTGATATACGTTTTGTCGAGGATGTCCAAAGTAAAATTGTCGCTTCGCAAATCGGCGACATGACCTGTGATTTGTCCGTTGAAATTCGCCGCCACAGGTATCCGGTTAAGCGCAGGCGCAAAATACCCCAATGTATTAAAATCGACGTGCGAATCGTAAATATCTACGACAAAATTCACTTTGTTGATGAAATCGCTGAAATCACTGCCTCCGTTGTAGAGCAAACTCAGGTTTCGCATCTTGATGTTCGAAAAATCGTCGATAACCCTGAACTCTCTGAGTGTTACCTCTCTCCCAAAACAAATGATTCCGGTGTCCGCCGTTATCTGTACTATATTCAGCCCCGACCGTTCGGTAAACGAAAAGTCATTGACTCTGAACGTTAACGTATCGTTTTTGATGGCAATGCGGTCAGCCTCAAGGTTGATATTTGCTACCGACATGTTTTTGTAGATGATGCCTTCGGGCTGTTCTTCTTCCGAAGGGGCTTCGTTCAGTTGCATGATGTATCTGAAATTCTTTAGCTCCAGGGATTTAGTCTTGACTTTAAATGTGCTTTCCATTATATCTTCGACGTCGGTAACATCTTCCGCCTGTTCATTATCATCCTCCTCCATGCTTTCGTTTTCGTCCCGATTTTTCAGCTTTTTTACTATTTTAGTGATATTTGTACCTGTGGAATCGCTTCGTAGACAAAATATTCCGTCGGTGAGGCGCAGTTTGTTGAGCGCAAGAGGTCGCCCGTTTAAGGGTAGATTTCCGATAACGGCGTCTAAATGCGAAATGTACATCAAAGTGTCCCTGTCGAGGTCTTCGATGTATACCCCGTTGAGACGTACACGATTGAAAAACGAAATGTTGACGGATTCAACGCTTATCGTCGTTTGCAACCGCTCCGAAAACTTGTCGGATATTAAACCTACAATCGCGGTCTGAACAAATGGAAGACTGACAATTATCGGCGGTAAAAATAATATAATCAACAATATAATGAAAATACG
>JAIRLF010000139.1 GCA_031259655.1 Prevotellaceae bacterium | reverse complement strand
ATGAAATCGCGGAAAACGGATACAACCTGAATATTTCGCGTTACATTTCGACAGCCAAATCCGAAGAAATAATCGACCTGAAAGCGGTAAATGATGAGTTGATAGACATTGAAAAGAAAATTGCGGAAGCTACAGAGAAACATAATCAGTATCTCAAAGAGCTTGGATTGCCTCCTCTTCCCTGACAGGAAGCTCAAAATTCAGAACTCCAATTATCGAATTATGAGTCAATTATTATTACCGCTATTTCCAGCGGATTCACATTTAATCAGGTGAATTGAATGAATATAGCACATGTTCCGAACACGATCTTGTCATGCCCGAACACAATCTTGTCGTACCCGAACACGATCTTGTAGTTTTTAAGCGTAATTCGCGAATAAAATTATATCTTTGCGCTTTAAATTAATTAAAGGAATAGAAATGAAAACAGCATCGTCGTACGTTACAACCATTGTATTATTAATCATTTACGTCATTGTTTTAGCTGCCGCCACATTCATCGAAAAATATTATGGAACGCATATAGCGAAAATGTTGGTATATTATTCGCCGGTGTTTTTCTTATTACAATTCTGTATGGTAGTAAACTTCGTAGCCATTATCATCGAACGCAGGCTACTCAGGCGGCGCAAATGGGGTTTCTTGACGCTTCATTCCGCCTTTGTTGTGATTCTTACCGGTGCGATGATATCATATCTGTTTAGTATAGAAGGAATATTACATATTCGGGAAGGCGAAACGGAGAACAAAATGACCGTATTGACATCCAAAGGACATACGACAAACCACGTCCTGCCTTTCGACATGAAACTATTGAAATTCACCCTTACCCGTTATCCGGGCTCCTCAAGTCCTTCATCTTTCGAAAGCAAAGTATTGGTACACGTAGACGGTAAAACGCGCGAAGAACGGATTTTCATGAATAATGTCTTGGATGTAAAAGGATACAGATTTTTTCAATCATCATACGACAAAGACGAGTTGGGAACCGTATTGTCGGTAAAAAAGGATGTTGCCGGGCGAAATGTAACTTACGCAGGTTATATCCTGCTGACAATCGGGTTTCTGCTTTGCCTTTTCGGGCGCAATTCACGTTTCCGGCAGTTGAGCCGGCAATTGAAAGAACTGAGAACAGCGGCAAAACACTTAACCGCAACCCTCGTACTCTTAACCGCCGGTTCGTTTGCCACATCCTTGCAGGCGCAACAGACGACGTCAATGTTCGACGCCGTGCAGAAATTCGCCGTACCGGAAGAACACGCAAAGAAATTCGGCGCGCTTCCGCTATTGTCGTCCAACGGGAGAGTAATGCCGATAAACACATTCTCATCGGAGATATTGCGAAAAGTCCACAAATCAACCGTAATAGGGAAGTTAGACTCCGACAGGTTTCTACTCAGCCTCATCGCCTTACCCGAAATGTGGGCGCGAATACCGCTCATAGCATTGCCGAACGAAGATTTGGCGATGTTTTTCAACCTCTCGCCAAAACAATGCGCCTACATTGAGATATTTGATGCTAACGGAAATTACAAGTTGCAGGAAAAACTCGAAACAGCATACAATAAACCGCCTGCCGACAGAAACCGTTTCGATAAAGACCTGATAAAACTTGATGAACAGGTAAACATCATCCATCAAATTTTCAATTACCAACTGCTTAATTTGTTCCCAAAAGAAAACGACCCCAGAAAACAATGGTACGCTTCGGGTGATGACCTTTCGTCGTTTTCGGGGCAGGATTCCGCCTTTGTCGCCAATGCAATGATTTGGTATTCCGAAACCTTACAGCAGGGAATGAAGACAGGCGACTGGTCCGAAGCCGATAAAGTGTTGAACCTTATCGCAACGTATCAACAAAAACGGAACAACACGGTAGACGTCAATCCGAAACGTCTTGTCGCAGAAGTCGAATATAACCGGCTGGAATTTTTCCGGTGGAGCAAAATCGGTTATCTTTCGCTGGGCGGATTGCTGCTTGTGTTCTCGTTCCTGCGGCTTTTCCGCCGTCGAAAATGGCAAACGGGGATTATAATTGCATTGGGGACAGGCATATCGGCGCTCTTTCTTTTCCACACTTTCGGCATGGGGATGCGCTGGTACATCGCCGGTCGCGCGCCATGGAGCAACTCCTACGAAACTATGGTTTATGTTTCGTGGGCAATGGTATCGGCAGGCATGTTCTTTGCGCGGCGGAGTGCGATTGCTTTTGCTCTTGCAACCATTTTCGCCGGCATCGTTTTATTTGTGTCGGGGTTGAACTGGATGGACCCGGAAATCAATCCTTTAGTTCCGGTTTTGAAATCGCCGTGGCTGATGTTTCATGTCGCTGTGATTGTGGCGGCTTATGGCTTTATGGGTATTTCGTGCCTGATAGGGCTTACAAACCTTGTAATCCTCTCCTTACATTCAAAAAACGCTCAACTGACAGGACGAGTAAAGGAACTCAGCATCATCAACGAAATGTCGTTGATTATCGGACTGGCTTTAATGACAACAGGAACTTTTCTCGGCGCAGTATGGGCAAATGTTTCGTGGGGACGATATTGGGGCTGGGACGCTAAGGAAACATGGGCGCTGGCGACGGTGATTGTCTATGCCATCGTCCTACATCTAAGATTGGTAAAACGCTGGGACAATGTCCGGTTATTTAACTTAACTTCGATTGTCGCTTTTGCTTCGGTGCTGATGACGTATTTTGGCGTGAACTATTTTCTTAGCGGTATGCATTCGTACGGACAGACCGACTCTATGGACAATTTCTTTGTGTATCTCCTGTTTGTTGTACTGATTATTGTTCTGCTTGCCGTAAAAAGCCGAAGCAAAAAATAATTTCCTCTTCTGAACTACGTAGTAGTTCAACCCTTACAGGTACTGAAAGGGCGTAATCCAATGCAACAAGGGCGTATGCAATACGCCCCTACAATGACAACCACACCGGTGTACGCCGGTAGGGGCGTATCGCATACGCCCTCCTTGCTCGGATGCAACAAAGGCGTACGCAACAGTGGCAATGCGATTACGCCCTTTCAGGGCTATGGAGAGAGGCGTTCGTTTCGTAGGGCGTTGCCGGCGTTGCCCTACGCTGTTGATAATAAGGCTTTCAGCCTCAGGAAACATTCCGGAACTCCGGAACGAACGCTGCAAAGTTTCTTCGCAAAGTTTTGACCGTATATTAAAACCTTTGCGTTCTTTGCGTATGCCGTTGCGTTCTTTGCGGTTAAATGTCGGGGGACTTCGTCGAAGGCGTCGATTTGTAGAGACATTAACAGGCGAGTTACGGTTTGTGATTTAGCAATTTAAAAACGCCGAAAAAATTTTTTTTGTGTTGTTAGTTTTCTTTTCTACTTTTGTACTCCGAAATCTTTAATTAATTAATGTACTATAAAAACATAACATAACATGAAACAGCGTTTATGGGCAGAGGACCAGAAAGTCAAATATCCAAGCGGGCGGAAAGGAATCTTATACAGACTGTTCAAACTGCATGTACGAATCGCCCATTCGGTATATTACCGGAAGATTTATTATGTTGATAAAGAAAACATATTGAAAGATGTGCCATTGATGGTTGTGTCCGACCATCAGAACGGTCTGAACGACGCATTAGCGCTGGTTTTGGCAATCAACACGCATGGAAGAAGGAAACTCAGAGCGATTGCACGCGCCGACGCTTTCGAATTTCCCGTCTTTGGAACTATTTTTCGAGGAATCGGAATAATGCCGGCTTTTCGATTAATGTATCAGGGAATAAGCAGTTTGGCGAACAATGGCGATACGTTTTTGAAAACATATCACGAACTGTTGAACAATGGAGTCGTCATCATATATCCCGAAGCCGGACATCAGGATAAGAGATGGTTAGGCAAATTTTCGTACGGATATCTTCGTCTTGCTTTCGAAGCGGCGGAGCGAAGCAATTTCGAGAAAGAAGTCTTTATCGTGCCTTCGTGCAATCACTATTCGGATTACGCGAACATCCGCGAAGACATACTTATCAAGTTCGGCAAACCTGTCTCATTAAAACCTTATTACGAAGCGTATAAAGAAAAACGGCGGACGGTTCAGCGCGAAGTAAACGAAATAATCAGAAGCCGCGTTGCCGAACTGATGCTTAATATCACCGATTTGGACAACTATGAAGCAATAGATTTCCTCCGAAACACATACGGAATCCAATACGCCCGAGACAACGGTTTCGACCCCGACAAACTTCCGGAAAAACTGTTGTCGGATAAACAGTTTTTCGAACGCTTGGACGCATTGAAAACCTCCGGAGAACCCGAAATACAACAGGTTTACGACGACGCCGCTTTTTTGAACAGTAAAATAAAAGAGTTTAAAATCCTCGACAAATTGTTCGAACGAAAACCATCGCTTATACATATCATATTCGTCGCATTTTTATTTGTCGTGTTGTTTCCGCTTTATCTTCTCTCGTTTATATCCACATTATTAGTCACATATCCGCCGAAATTGATAAACCGCCGAATAGAAGACATAATGTTGCACGGAACAATTTCGTTAGTACTTAGCGTGATAGTAACTATCCCGTTATTAAACATCATCCTCTTTTTCACCGTATGCTCAATCACCGATTCATTCCTGATAGCTTTGGCATACTTGGTTTGTTTGCCATTTATGTTCATCCTTACAGTCGATTACGAAAAATCGTGGAAGAAATTCAAGTCTATGTGCCGGTTTTATAATCTTCGAAAAGCAGGCAAACTGGAGGATTTGTTCAGTATCAGAACACGTATCCGCGAAACTTTGGACAAATTACTGAAAAACAAAAAATGAAACGAAGAATAGTAATCACAGGAATGGGAAATATGAATATCCCCGCCGAAAAAGTAAATAAAAGTTTTGACGCGTTCTTGTCGAACTCGTTTGGTTTCGGCGGAACCAATTCTACACTTATTGTCAAGAATATTAAATAATAAATTGTAATACATAAACATCAATGGATAGAACAGAACTGACAAATAAAGTAAACGAAGCCTCAGGCGAAGAATTTGAAGTCGACGCATCGAAGTTTGTTCCCGATGCGAATATCAATGATACTCTTGATACCGACACTCTTGATACCGACAGTTTAGACGTGGCAGATGTGTTTGCCCTTGTCGAAAATTTGTATGATTATATAAACAAAAATATTAATTGAGAATTAGAGACAAGAAAACCCTCTGCTTTATCATACAAGTTGATTCATTGGTTAAAGACATGGCTACAGACGCACAATTCGACAACCTGCCGCATCACGTGCAACAGACCGGCGCAACTCGCGAAAGTCTGCCGCGATTTCCGAGAACGTTCAAAGTTCATTTAATACCGGCGTCGAATCGACGTTGAAAATTGCATGCACCTCTTCTTATTGAAACCCTGCCGGACATTTTTCAGGTATCATATTTTTTTGTTGATACAATAAAGTTTTTTTACTTTTGCAAATTGAAATTTTATGATGTACGACGAAATATATGGTTAAGTATCAGAGATTACTGTTAAAATTGAGCGGCGAATCCCTTATGGGAAAGAGCAGTTATGGAATAT
>JAIRLF010000063.1 GCA_031259655.1 Prevotellaceae bacterium | reverse complement strand
GTATATGTCTTCCGGAAAATCCTTACCGCTTTCGTTGAAAACTCCTGTGATATATTGTTTTCTCCAGATTATCGGAATATTACCGTTATAACGGTCTTCGGCGCGAAGATTGCCTTCGGTGAAATTCAGCGGTTGTTTCGTAAAACCGAAATAATCGTCCAAAATTTTCTTGGCTTCTTCTTTTGTCTTTCCGTCGATGACGAAAAACTGAAATTTTTGCCCGTTCATATCATAATCAGCCGTATAGACAGGTTTCAGAAATTCGTGTCCGATATAATTTTTTGTAATATACGATTGAGTATGAGGAATCAACCCCTCTTTCGGAAACAAATCGAAAATTGCGGGGTACGAAGCGTCCGAATCAATCTTTGTAGCCAGACCCTTGGCTATTTCCTTATATACATTTGTAATAGCTTCGCCGTTATTGTTCGACGACATTTTCACATAGACGCTGCCCGAAAAGAAAAACAGTCCATAGTCGTCGCCTTGCGCTTCGCCGCCGATGTCGGGATAAAATGTCATATCCGCCGAACGTTCGGAAGCATACATTCCGAAAGCGTCTTCGGGTGTCGCGTGGCGATATGCCTGAACAGTAATGTAATCGTCGCCGCAAGTATAGACCATGCTTGTCATTTCTCTGAAATTATTTTCGATAAACAGGGGCGCGGCGCCGTTGATACGTTCGTATAAATTATCGCTGTCGAACACCTCTATGTCGGGCGATATTTTCCAGTCTTTGATTTCCGGTAAACCGGCGTGTATTTCTTTTGGCGACTGCGCAACGACTTGTCCAGCAAACCAAAACAGTATTAATACGAGAGTAATTTTACGTTTCATTTACATTTACGATTTATGCCAAAAAATGTGAAGGAACATCGACGATTGGCGTAATTGCCGCAATTTTGTCGGCAACATTAAATCCCGACGAACAGTGTGTTACCGTGCATTTTGTGCATCCCGAACATGCGTTGCTCGCAACAGCAAGTTCAACCAGCGTATCCTTTGATAATGAAGGATAGTTGTAACCATAATTATACATGTAGGCGCGCATTATGTCGGGAACAGGCAAATGTTTGGAACACTGTTTCACGCAATTGCCGCAATTTTGGCAGTAAAGCAGCTCGCGTTCTTTAAGCGCCGCCAAATATTTGGCGTCCGATTCTCCGAGCTTTGGCGAATGCGCCGCTTCCAAACAATTGTCCAGCAAATCGAAACTCGTGAACCCCGGTATCGCAGTTGTGATATTCGGATTCTGCCATACCCAACGCAGACAGGCTGCGCCGTTTACCTTCGATTTTGCTTTGGCGTCCGCTACGCCTCCGACCATCGATTTCATTGCAACAAAACCCATTCCGGCGTCAACTCCGCGTTGAATTGCCGCGTCGAGTTCGGGAAGAATGTTCAACTTGAAATTATAGCTGACTAAACACACTTCGTAGATTCCGGCGGCAATAGCCTCGTCGATTTGAGCGGGTTTATTGGCATGTGTAGAAAAACCGATGTGCTTAATCTTACCCTCGGCTTTAAATTTTGTCAGCATCTTAACTAAACGCGGGTCATTGACTATTCCGGTGTTCTCAATGGCATGCGCGTAAAAGATGTCCACGTAATCCATTTGAAGACGGCGGAGGCTCGTGTTCAACAGTTCTTCGTATTCCTGTTCGAAATTGTCCGATCTGAGATTAGCCTTGCCCTTAGTCGCAATGGTGAAAGTACTGCGGTCTTTGTCTTTGAAAAAAACGCCGAGCATTTCCTCGTTTTTCCCTCTTTGATAACCGTGAGCGGTATCAAAATGTGTGAGCCCCGAATTGTATGCCGCACGGACAACAGCGGGATTATCCGCGCGCATGACGCCCATGCTCAAAATGGGGATTTCCATACCCGTCTTTCCAAGCTGACGGGTAACTATCGTCTTTTCAGCGTCATCGATTGGCGACGCTGTTGCAGATTTACTGCCAATCATTTGTGGCACAACTGCACTCGCTCCCGCTAAAGCGGAAAGACTTAAAAACTTACGCCTGTTAATACTTTTCATAATTGAAAATATTTTAATAAAATTTAAACTATATTTATTCTATAAAATTTAACACATTAATACTTCGTAAAAATTTTAGCGCTTATTTTTGACGCAAAGGTAATAATTATTTTTTATTACGAAAGCGAAAAGGGGAGATGGGGTGTACGACAAAATTTCCTTTTTTATAATCAAAATATTTGCCGATTTACAGATAATTGACAGCGTTGAACATACGTTTCATTGCCGGTAGGGGCAAGGCATGCCTTGCCCTTATTTTTGTCGTACACCCCTTCTCAATGGGAAAAAGTCTCATTTCAAAAATAATTCCTACATTTGCACTGTGTAAAAAATGGTGAATTGTACAGAAATGGCGATAAAATTTCAATTCAATAAGACCTCGCTAAACGAGCTTAACAAACAGCTAAAGATGCGAGTAAGAGCCTTGCCGACAATCAAAAGCAAGGAGTCGGCTTTGCGCATGGAAGTTCAGCGGGCAAAGGAAGAAGCGGAGAAATTGTCGGCTGAACTGGAAGAACTGATTTTGTCGTACGCTCATATTTCGGCTTTGTGGAACGAGTTTGAGCCGGATTTGGCGAGCGTAAAAGACGTCAAATTAAATTCCGTGAAAATTGCGGGAGTAAATATTCCCATACTCGACGAAGTACTGTTCGATGTCGGACAATACAATCTGTTCAGCAGTCCGGTTTGGTATACCGACGGCATACAGATACTCAAAACACTTGCAACTGTCGGCATACGCTACGAATTTTATGTGCAGAAAATCAATTTGCTCGACTACGCGCGAAAGAAAACCACACAAAAAGTAAATCTGTACGAAAAAGTGCAGATTCCGGGATATTCCGAAGCCATACGTAAAATCAAACGTTTTCTGGAAGACGAGGATAATCTCTCGAAATCAGCTCAAAAGATAGTAAAAAAACGTCAGGAAGAGGAGGGCGAACAATGATAGCGCCGATGATTAAATACAATTTCCTGCTGTATCACGGCGATTTTAACCTTTTTCTGGAACAGTTGCAGGAACTTGGAATGATTCATGTCGAATCGCGTAATGTGGAACTCGACGAAGCTACAAACAAAATTGTTCATAAAGCGGAGAATTTCAACAAAATATACTCCGACCTCAAAGCGATGGAAACAAAACCGGAAACCGTTCCGTTCGAGGGCGACGCATACGCTTTGGCTGAAACATACGCCGATATCAAAGAGCAACTTGCGAAACTCGACGCTTCGATAAGCAAAATCAGGAAAGAGAGCGAAGAAGCTGTTCCTTGGGGAGAATTTAACGAAGAAGATATCGAACGTATTATTTCGTTGGGAATTACGCCAAAATTCTATGCCGTTCCCGTCAAACAGTTCGACGAAAATTGGGCGAATCTATATCCGCTCTACGAAATAAACCGTTACAAAGGACAGGTATATTTTGTGCTATTGTACGACAATCAGGATTTTAACTTCGAATTGCAGGCAATCAAACCGCCTTCGCAATCGTATGTCAAATTGCAAAAAGAATTGAATCTGTTGAATGAGCAATATTCACATTATGAGAAACAAATGGAGTCGCTGGCTCTGTCTGCCGAAGTTTTGTCGGAAGAACGGAAACGCCTGACGGAAACAATTGATAACAACATCGCCAAACTCAGCGCACAAAACGAAGCCGGCGATAATCTCAAAATATTAACAGGTTGGTTGCCAAAAGAAAACAAAACAAAATTCGAGACGTTTCTTGATACTCAGGCGACGGTCTATTTTGCGGAAGAAAAGATAAGCGAGGAGGAAGAACCGCCCGTATTGCTGAAAAATAACAGTTTTGTCCGACTGTTCGAGCCTATCACTAACCTGTATTCGTTGCCGAATTACAGGGAATTAGACCCGACGCCGTTTTTCGCGCCGTTTTTCATGCTGTTTTTCGGATTTTGTCTTGGCGACGGCGGTTACGGCCTTCTTATCCTGACCGTAGCTTCGCTATTGAAATTCAAAATCAAAAACGTCGGCGTGCGTTCTGTATTGACTTTGGCGCAATATATGGGAGCGGCGACTTTGTTGTTCGGTGTTATCACGGCAACGTTTTTCGGAATATCGTTAGATAGGATAAGACCCGACAAAATCGTTGAGCAACTGTTTGGTCTGGAAGAGAATTTCGGGATGATGGTTCTTGCGCTTATTCTGGGATTCGTGCAGATAATCTTTGCCATGTTTGTCAACGCTGCAAAAATCGTCAAACAGAAAGGCTGGAAATATGCGCTTTCGACATGGGCATGGATTGTTGTAATCATCGGAGGAGCAGTGTTGTACATATTTAGAAACGATTCGGAGAATATCGCAATTCTATACGCCGTCGGCGGAATTTGGTGCTTGGCGGAACTCATTGCGCTGTTTTACAATACTCCGGGCAAAAATCCTTTTATCAACTTCGCTTCGGGGCTGTTGACAACATATAATATGATATCGGGATTGCTTGGCGATTTGCTCTCGTACATAAGGCTTTTCGTCTTAGGATTGACGGGCGGTATTCTCGGCGGAGTTTTCAACAATCTGGCGATAATGACCGGAGACGGTGTAGATATTCCCGTAGTCAGTCAGCTTATTACGCTTGTAATACTCCTGTTTGGGCATGGGCTGAATTTTGCGTTGAACGTTATGGGAGCGATAGTTCATCCTTTGCGTTTGACATACGTGGAGTTTTACAAAAATGCGGGATTCAACGGAGGTGGATATCCCTTTAAACTGTTTGAAAAAATAAAATGATAATTAATTAAATACGTAAATATTATGACAGCAATTTTATTGGCATACATAGGAATAGCTTTAATGGTCGGACTTGCAGGTCTCGGCAGTGTATACGGAGTCACGATATGTGGAAACGCCGCAGTAGGAGCGATGAAGAAGAATCCGGGCGCATTGGGCAGTTATATCGGGTTGGCGGCTTTGCCAAGCACGCAGGGATTATACGGATTTGTCGGGTTTTATATGCTTCAAAGTAAACTTGTTGCAGACATTACGCCATTAGCCGGAGCCGCTATTTTCGGCGCAGGTTTGGCGATGGGCATCGTTGGTTTGCTTTCGGCAATACGTCAGGGCGAAGTTTGCGCTAACGGTATAGCCGCTGTCGGAAGCGGCTATAAAGTGATGGCTCAGACTATGCTCTTTGCGGCTTTCGCCGAATTTTATGCAATTATAGCTCTGTTGTTTGTGATTCTGACTAATAACGCGTTGTAGACATACCCGGCTTGTTCAATCGTCCGGTTTTGTAGGCAGTGGAGACAACGCTTTAGTTTCGCTTTAGCTATGCCGTATTCCGGTATTGCGTTTGTGTCGAAAATATATGCAGTATTTGTCCGAAAACTCACAATGTTCAAACTTTTCACTCAATCGACTGTCCGGCAGTCCGAAGGACTGAAATATGAATAACCCCGAGCAAGCCGCAGGCGCAGCTCGGGGTATAGTCGTCTACTCTTCTGAACTACGTAGTAATTCAACCCTTACGAGTGGGGGTGGCATAAATAAATCGCACAACAAAACAAAAAATTCCACCTTCCATGCGGCAGGGCGTATGCGATACGCCCTTGTATCATTGGCGCATGATTCGGGCGAAAATTTTTCGCCTCTACCAATTCGACGATGCCTGGACATTGAGGGTGTCGAAAACTTTAACCGCAAAGAACGCAACGATATACGCAAAGAACGCAAGGTCAAGGACGTCGATTTGTAGGGGCGGGGCTTGCCCCGCCCTAAAGATTATGCGGGTATTGTGTGGACATCAAGGGCATCGTCGAAAACATCGTCGAAAAGACGCAATGAGACGCAAAATATTGCGTCTCTACACCGGACAACGCTGTGGTCGTCAATGGCATCGATTTGTAGAGACGCAATATTTTGCGTCTCCATATTGCGTCTCCTCGTAGATTATAGCGTTGTTGTGTGGATTGTCGAGGACGTCGTCAAAAATATCGTAGAAAATGTCGTCGATGAGACGCAATGAGACGCAATATATTGCGTCTCTAATTAATTTTTTTAACAAACACCAAACAATGTTCCACGTGGAACATCTCCCCCTATCTCCCAAAATAGACTAACAAAACAGAAATATCCGAAGGAGAAACTCCGGGAATACGTGCAGCCTGTCCTATTGTCGCAGGTTTAACTCGCGAAAGTTTTTGACGAGATTCAATAGACAAAGATTTTAACCGCGAATAATCAAATTTAGCAGGAATAACAATTTCGTTCAATCGCCTTATTTTATTCGCCGTCTGTTGTTCTCGCTCAATATATCCTTCGTACTTAATAAAAATTTCAACAGCCTCTATTATCTCTTTATTGCGAAAATCTATTTTCCCCACCCTATCACACAAAGCGGGAACAATAGAAACCAAATCTCTTAATGTAACCTCGGGACGCAACAAAATATCGGAAAGTTTACGAGGTTGATTTATTAACGACGAATTTACAGAAGACAAAAAAGGATTAATCACATCCGTCAACACATTATTAGATTTAATAAAATCACACAATTCAGCAAACTGTCGTTTCTTTTCCACAAATTTATCGTAACGTCCCCTTTTTATTAAACCCAATTCGTAGCCTAAATCAGTCAATCTAAAATCGGCATTATCCTGACGTAACAAAATTCTGTATTCGGCACGAGAAGTAAACATTCTATAAGGCTCATCTACTCCTTTTGTTACCAAATCATCAATCAGCACGCCGATATACGCTTGTTCTCTGCCAAGTACTACAGGCGACTCTCCATTGATTGTACGATGAGCGTTTATTCCGGCAATCAAACCTTGAGCAGCTGCTTCTTCATATCCGGTGGTTCCATTAATCTGTCCCGCAAAAAAAAGATTTTTTATACGCTTAGTTTCCAAAGAATGATATAACTGCACAGGTGGAAAATAATCGTACTCAATCGCGTATCCGGGTCTGAAAAATTTAGCATTTTCCAAGCCTCTAACCTTACGTAAAGCTCTCAACTGTATTTCTAAGGGCAAAGAAGATGAAAATCCGTTAACATAATATTCGCACGTATCAACTCCTTCAGGTTCAATAAATAAATGATGACTGTCTTTGTCAACAAAAGTATTTATCTTGTCTTCGATACTCGGACAATAACGCGGACCAACTCCTTTTATAACTCCCGTAAAAAGCGGCGACTGCGAAAAACCTTCCTTCAGTATCTCGTGCACTTCTGCGGAAGTGTGAGTAATATAACAACTGCGCTGAGGTAAAGTAAATCCTTCTGCCGCCATATAAGAAAAACGCCCTTCATCATCGCCTTTCTGTTCGTGCATAACCGAAAAATCCATCGTCCGACCGTCAACACGCGCAGGTGTACCGGTTTTCATTCGTCCGGATTCAAACCCCAAAGACACAAGTTGTTCGGTAAGTCCATACGAAGCCAACTCTCCTACTCTGCCGCCACGAGTTTGCGAAAGTCCAACATGAATCAATCCGCCTAAGAACGTGCCGGCTGTCAAAACCACCGAAGAAGCGCGAAAAGAAGCCCCAAGAACAGTATTTACCCCAATAACAGTCTCATCTTCAACGATTAAACTCGAAACCATATCTTGCCAAAAGAACAAATTCGGCAAATTTTCGAGAATATTTCGCCATTCTGTTGAAAAACGAAATCTATCACATTGAGAACGAGGACTCCACATAGCAGGACCTTTCGAACGGTTCAACATCCGAAACTGTATCGACGACCTGTCGGTAACAATAGCGGTATATCCCCCTAAAGCGTCAATTTCGCGAACTATTTGCCCTTTCGCGATACCACCAATAGCCGGATTGCACGACATGGCGGCAAACTTAGTCATATCCGCAGTAACGAGGAGAGTCTTTGAGCCCATGTTTGCTGCAGCGGCGGCGGCTTCGCATCCGGAATGACCGCCGCCAACAACAATAATATCGTAAAAATCAATAAAATTTTTCAACCAATTCTTTATATTTATATATATTTATTTTTTTTTTAATATGATGTTTTTATATGATTTGTGAGTTTGTTGGTAACTAATTTTATCAACAATAATATCGTATAAAATAACGTTTTATTAACAAATTATTAACAATGCTATACCGTATAATATTTTGTTTTATAATGATTTGCATATAAATTATTAACACTGTTAATAACTTTTGGAACATTATTTTCCACAGATATCTATTTCGTAAAAAGCTGTGGAAAAAATTTGCATGAAAAATAGAAAATTTATTTTGAAAATGTTTTTTCATTCCGTATATACAATTTTTTGAGTTATCATAACTTATTTTTTAAAATCGATACATAAGTTATTAACTGTTTTTTAACAAGTTCTTAACAACTTTTAACATACCTTTATCTTGAATTTCAGCTAAATAGCTTATCACTTTGGTTGTCAGACCCTGAATTTTGTTGAGATTTTCGCCCCAAATGAAATCGGCGGCAAGAACGCCTTTCGCGATTTGTTCTACAGAACCTGTTTTCCACAGTTGTTGCAGTAAATCAGTGATTTTATGGTCGTCCTGTACAACGATTTCGTCTATTCCGCGTTTACCTCCTTTGTAATAGGTAATGATAGCTGCTAAACCCAATACAAGTCCTTCAGGTAGAGAACCTTTTCGTTCGAGATACGTTTTCAACCCGGGTAAATCGCGAGTTTTATATTTCGGGAAAGAGTTGAGCATGATGCTCGTTACCTGGTGTTTGACGAAAGGATTACGAAACCGGTCGAGTACGTCGTTGGCAAACCGGAGCAGCTCATTTGCCGGAAGATTCAGAGTTGGGAGCAGTTCATCGAACATCACTTTGCGGACGTATGCGCCTATTGTCTTATCTTCAACACATTCGCGTACCGTATTAAGTCCCGATAGATAGCCTACAGGCGAAAGAACGGTATGAGGTCCGTTCAACAAAGTTACTTTTCGTTCGTGATAAGGCTTTTCGCTCGGAACGAATAAGACGTTCAAGCCTGCTTTGTCGGCGGGAAACTCTTGCGCCACTGTTTCGGGGGCTTCGATTACCCAGAGATGAAAGATTTCGCCTTCGACCAACAGTTTGTCGTCGAAGCCTGTTTTTGCTTTGATTTCGTCGGCAGTTTCGCGAGGGTAACCGGGAACGATACGGTCAACCAAAGTGCTGTATATTCCGCAGTGTTCGTTTACCCACTTGCCGAAATCTTTGTCTAAATTCCAGTGTTTTATGTATTTGTTGATACATTCTTTAAGTATTCTGCCGTTTTCGAAAATCAGTTCGCAGGGGAAAATAATCAATCCCTTATCTTTTGCGCCGTTAAATGTCTTGTAACGATGATGTAAGAGCTGGACAAGTTTTCCCGGATAGCTGCCGGCGGGTTTGTCTTCGAACTTATTTTCGGGGTCGAAAGCTATTCCCGCTTCGGTGGTATTCGATATCACAAATCGCATGTCGGGGTTTTCGGCAAGTTTAAGATATGCATCGAATTGATTGTAAGGATTTAATCCTCGAGTGATGACGTCGAGCAATTGGGTGGTATATACCTGTTCGCCTTTATCTATGCCTTTAAGTGTGAGGTGATAAAGACCGTTCTGGGCATTTAGCGTTTCTACCATTCCGTTTGGTATCGGCTGAACCACAACAACGCTGCTGTCGAAACCGGTTTTGTCATTCATATTCCAGACAATCCAATCAATAAAAGCACGCAAAAAATTTCCTTCTCCAAATTGTATAATGCGTTCCGTATATTGCTTATTAGGAGACGTTTGTCTATTTAATTCTATCATTATAATCTATTTAATTTGTTTAAAATAAAGTTCCAAAATTATTAAATATTTTGCAATTCAAAAGAAATTGAAAGAAAGTGGGGGCAAGGCATGCCTTGCCCCTACCGGCAATGAAACGTATATTCGACGCAATCAATTATTTGTAAACAAGCAAATATTTTGATTATAGGGAACAGAGAATTTTGTCGTACACCCAAATTTATCCACGAAGGGTGCATTTAACTTAGTCAAATACACTCTTTCTCCTGTGACCGGATAGCCTTTCTCCTGTGACCGGTGGTTGGACTTCCTGTGACCGGATAGCCTTTCTCCTGTGACCGGATAGCCTTTCTCCTGTGACCGGATAGCCTTTCTCTTGCGACCGGATAGCCTTTCTCTTGCGACCGGATAGCCTTTCTCTTGCGACCGGATAGCCTTTCTCTT
>JAIRLF010000055.1 GCA_031259655.1 Prevotellaceae bacterium | reverse complement strand
CCGACATTTTATTGTTCGTTGAAAATTAAAATGTTATGCCATGTGTAGTAACTAATTTACTAAAAACGTACTGCAAATGGTTATTTATCAAACATATACCGTACCAAAACCCGTTATAATGCAGATTATCTGCAATATAACAATCTATCAAATTCTTTTAGTGAAAAAAAACTTTTATTAATGTTTGTTATTCAATAATTATATTTACCTTTGAAACTTTATTTGAGTATTATAAACATAAAATTATTGATATGAATAGAGATATTAAACAGTTGAAACCAAGTGAAGTGTGGAAGCATTTTTACGAAATTACACAGGTGCCGCGACCTTCCGAATCGGAGTCCAAAATTGTTGAATTTATCTACAGTTTTGGTAAAAATCTTGGATTGGAAACAATTAAAGACGAGGTTGGCAATGTCATTATCCGTAAGCCTGCAACACAGGGAAAAGAAAATGTGCCTGGAGTAATTCTCCAAACGCATCTCGACATGGTGCCACAGAAAAACAAAAACAAAGAACATGATTTCGAAAAAGACCCTATAATTGCCTATATTGATGGCGATTGGGTAACTGCCGACGGTACGACGCTCGGCGCTGATAATGGTATCGGAGTGGCTGCCACAATGGCTATTCTCGAATCGAACACATTGAAACACGGGAACATAGAAGCTCTTTTCACTATAAATGAAGAGCAGGGAATGGTTGGCGCTCAAAATCTCAAACCGGGAATACTGAAAGGTACGACATTGATTAACTTGGATTCGGAAGATGAAGGAGAACTTTATGTCGGTTGCGCCGGCGGACTTGACGCTACTTTTAAATTTAAGTACGCGGAACAGCAAGCGCCTGCAGGCGAGACATATAAAATCTCTGTAACAGGATTGAAAGGCGGTCATTCGGGAATAGACATCCCTCTTGGTCGCGGAAATGCTAATAAACTGTTATTCCGCGTTTTAAAGTCTATAGCAAACGATGTACACTTGTCGCATATCGAAGGAGGAGACGCCCGGAATGCTATTCCGCGCGATTCTTTTGCCGTCGTCGTTGTTCCTTCAAACAAAGTATTGGCTGTTTCGTCTGTTATTGCTGATATCGAGACGCTTATAAAAGGTGAATTGCAAAAAACCGAACCGGAGTTGAAAATTTGGTTTGAAAAAACCAAACCTGCTGTTACAATTATCGAAAAAGAAGTACAGTCGCGACTGATTCATGCCATAAATGCCTGTCCCAATGCGGTTATCCGCATGAGCGATGTTTTCCCCGGATTAGTCGAAACATCGACAAACCTTGCAATAATAAAATCCGGAAAAGGTGAAATCAAAATTTCGTGCTTGATTCGCAGTTCGGTCGATTCGGCTAAGGAAGATTTGGCTTCGATGGAAGAATCTGTATTCACTTTGGCAGGCGCCGAAAGCGTATTTTCAGGAAGTTATCCGGGATGGAATCCCAATCCCGATTCGCTCATTCTTTCAAAAATGAAAAAAATATACAGCGACAAGTATGGCAAAGAACCTGAAACAAAAGCCATTCATGCAGGTCTGGAATGCGGGCTGCTCGGAGGAATTTACCCCGAATGGGATATGATTTCGTGCGGACCGACAATACGGTATCCCCATTCTCCCGACGAAAAAGTGGATATCAAATCGGTAGAAAAATGGTGGAATTTTTTAATCGCAACATTGGAAAATATTTAGCTATATCTATATAATAATGTAACAATGTGAATTTGCCTGTCGTGCAGAAGATGTCGAATAAACTTTCATACAAATACAAATTGCTGACAATTAGTTTCTTACTGGCTATAGAAGGCGGATATTGTAATGCTCAAAGCGATTTTGACCTTTCGCAACGTCATTTCAACGAATCGTTGTACAATCCTGCAGCCACGGGAAATACGTTTACAACATCGGTATTTATGCATGCGCGGGCGCAATGGTTGGGATTGGAGGGGGCTCCAACTACGGAAGCCATCAGTTTCGATTCTTATCTGACAAGATTTAATTCCGCTGTAGGACTGTCGGTTACCGGCGACCAGATTGGTTTCACAAACACTTATGTAGCGCGTGTTGCGTATGCATATTACATTCCGATATTTGCGCAATCGTTGCTTTCGTTCGGGATTTCAGCTTCGTTGCTCAACAGAAATCAAGACGCTTCGGGAGCATTGGTTGATGATTTGACCGACAGAGAATTATATTTTGCCGACATATCGGAAACCAAGCCCGATTTCGATTTTGGAATTGAACTTAAAGGTCCGGTAAAAGTCGGTTCTGCGATACGGCATATAAGTCCCAAAATAGCGTCTCCGTACTTTAAAGAGTATTCGATGAACATTTGGTCGTATGTTTCTTCCAAACTTAATGTGTTGAATATGACGGTAGAACCTACTGCGGCGCATGTTTATCGCGACAAATACAATAGATTCGAGGCGGGGGCAATTTTTTATTTCAAAAAATCGAAAGCTACAGCCTCATATAACGATAAATATTGGTTTGGAGGCTTATGGCGTTTTCATGGGCAATTTGCCGCTTTGGCGGGAATTTCGCTGACACCGCAGTTAAGACTCGGATATTCTTTCGATTACGCGGTGGGAGAATTGGCAAGGATTTCGGAATTTGGAACACACGAAATTTTTATTTCATGGCACCTGAACCGGTCTGCACCCAAAGATGTTGATTGTCCGGCATATCGAAATCACAGTTCAAAAGCGAAGAAAAAACGCAGTTTTTTGAAAGAAATCGACAGCAGATTCAAACTTTAACGGTTTTTTTTTGAAAAAAAAGCATAAAATGAAAAAAAAATTTTTTAATGATAAAATGTTATATAACAAATAGATAGCGATATGTTTTTGAGAAATATTAAAGTATTCCGAAATTTTTTTGAAAAAATTGTGTTGCAATATATTAAAAAGTATTACCTTTGCGCATAAAAAATAATGTTTAACTTGTATTATAAATTTTTATTATCATGACTAAAGCTGATATCGTAAACGAAGTCTCTAAAAGCACAGGAGTAGAGAAAATTACAGTGCAGAAAACTGTAGAAGCATTCATGGAATCGGTAAAATCTTCCTTGGCGAAGAATGAAAACGTGTATCTTCGCGGATTCGGAAGTTTTATTGTTAAGAAAAGAGCTCAAAAAACAGCTCGTAACATTTCCAAGAATACTACACTTATCATCCCTGAACATTTTATTCCTGCTTTTAAACCTGCAAAGGTTTTCATCTCCAAGGTAAAAGGAACTGTTAAAAAATAAGCCTTATGCCCAGCGGAAAGAAAAGAAAGAGACATAAAATGGCAACTCACAAACGTAAAAAACGTTTGAGGAAAAATCGGCATAAAAAGAAGAGATAGTCTTCATCGCCGATGAGTTGAAAAAAACGAACCTAAAGACCTTCTATAGGTCTTTAGGTTTTGTCTTAAATTGTAGTTAAATTGGAATTTTAAATTTTGTATTATGATTAACAGGGAGTTAGTTATAGATGTAGCTTCCTCCGGTATTATTTCGATTGCATTACTTGAAAACAAGAAAATAGTAGAACTGAGTAGAGATACTATTACCAGCGGCGATTTTTCCGTAGCTGATGTTTATTTAGGTAAAGTTAAAAAAATCATGCCTGCGCTAAATGCTGCATTTGTTGATATTGGGCATGAAAAAGATGCTTTTATTCACTATTTAGATTTGGGATACCATTTCCAGTCGTTGAACAATTTTGTCTTGCATAACACTTCAAATGCAAAAAAGTTGTCTTTTACAAAAGCAAAAATGGTTGAACCTCTTGCAAAAGAAGGAAAAATAACTTCGTTTTTGAAACAGGGACAACCAATAATGGTGCAGATTGTCAAAGAGGCGATTTCGACAAAAGGACCACGACTGACTTCCGAAATCTCTATTGCCGGCAGAAATATAGTGCTGATGCCTTTTTCCGACAAAATTTCAATTTCTCAAAAAGTCTCTTCAAACGAAGAGAAAAAAAGATTAAGACGATTGATTAAAAGTGTGCTTCCTCCTAATTATGGGGTAATTGTGCGAACTGCCGCCGAGGGGAAGAGTGGAGAAATTTTAAAGGACGAACTGTTGTCGCTGATTGCACGATGGGACGAATGTTGTAGAAAACTGAAAACATTCAAGAAACCCGAACTGTTGATAAGGGAAATAAATCGTACCTCCGCTATTTTGCGCGATATGCTAAATGGCTCATTTAATAATATATATGTAAATAATCAATCTGTCTATAGCGAAATAAAAGGCTTTATAACTAATATCGAGCCTGAGAAAGAGAAAATTGTAAAATTATACAGAGGAAAGGTAGGAATTTTTGAGCATTATGGTGTTGCAAAACAGATTAAAAGCATATTTGGACGTGTTGTATCTTTAAGGTCAGGTGCATACATGATAATTGAACATACCGAGGCTCTACATGTGATTGATGTAAACAGCGGAATTAGAATGAAATCCGGAAACAGTCAGGAGACGCACGCTCTCGAGGTGAATCTTTTGGCTGCAGAAGAGATAGCACGGCAATTGCGTGTTCGCGATATAGGCGGAATTATTGTTATTGATTTTATCGATATGCATAATTCGGAAAATAAATCGCTGCTATATAATAAGATACAGAAACTGATGGAAAACGACAGAGCTAAACACAATATTCTGCCGTTGACGAAATTTGGGCTTATGCAAATTACTCGACAAAGGGTTCGTCCGGAACTTAATATAAAGAATGATGAAACTTGTCCGACCTGTCACGGGTCGGGACATGTTTCGCCGAGTGTTGTGTTCGACAGCCAATTGAAAAGTCAAATTGCGTATTTTGTTAGCAAAGCTAAAGACAAAGGACTGACTGTCGCGGTACATCCTTATGTCGCTGCTTATCTGAAAAAAGGATTTCCTTCGCTGAGAATGAAATGGTCGATGCAGTATAAATGCCGCATCAAAATTAAAGCAGACCCCTCTTTTAGTTATTTGGAATCAAAAATATATAACAAAAGCGGAGAAAAACTTAACGGGTAATAAATTTTACCCGTACGAAATGTGATGAAATGGAGTTGTTGAAATATATAACTCCATTTTTTTCGATAAAACTGTCATGACAACAACTATAAATCGACTCAAAGTTTTCGATTTGTGGTTGTCATAGAAATAGAAATGGCACATATTTCATAGTGTTGAAAAACATCAAACAATCTCACTGACAGTAGGATTACCAATGTTTTGCCCATTTGTTTACAAATGTAAACAAATGGGATAGCGCTAAATCTTTTTTCGAAACACTTTTTGCATATAACAAAACTCTTAGAATTATTTCCACTCGATTCCCTGTAAAACCTTAATGAATTATACTATACTGCCGGCGGATATATTTTTTTTCCTCTGTCTGTAACTATTATAAATTTTAAACCTGTGAATTTCGGACAAACACTATTTAAATGAAAAACAATACTATATTACACGATGTTTTTTTTATAGATATTTTTATTATTTGTTTGAATTATTATACCTATATTTGCAGCGATAAATTAATTGATATAAATATATAAAATAATGAAAGAAAAAATGGAAATAGCAGTATCAGAGAAGAATACAAAGGCGGAAATACTGAAAGCGTACGAAACGTTATTGAATGATGTCCAAAAAACTAAAGCCGATATTCCTAAACAAATACAGGAAACCAAGCAAAAAGCGGAAATTTTGGAAAAAGTATCGGGAATAAGCAATGAAGGAATTGTGAAAAATATAACCGATCTCAAATCGAATTTAAGCAATTCGCTGGATACAATATTGCAAAGTTTGACCGGTGAATTTAAAAAATTAGAAGAAATACGCGCCGCTATTGTTTTGGAAAATAAAACGTTGGAGGATTTATATTCACTGTCGGCAAATACAGATTCGTTGGCGACTATGTTGCTTGTTCATAAAGAGAAAAAAGAGAATTTCGAGAAAACGATGAAGGAAACGGAAATCGCTTTCGCTAATGAAATGACAGAGAAAAAAGCACAGTGGGAACTCGAAAAAACAAAGCAAAAAACTGCAGAAAAAGAATATGCAGACGATTTAATTAAACGTCGAAAACGTGAAGAAGAAGAATATACGTACAGTTTGAAAATCAAGCGTCAAAAGGAACAGGATGAGTACGATACCCGTAAATCCCAACTCGAAAAAGAACTTGCTGATAAAAAGATGAATTTCGAACAGGAAATAGCCCACAGAGAGGCAGCATTGAAAAATGCCGAAGCCGAATTGAGCGAACTTCGTAAAAATAATGCGGAATTTCCTGTTCAGTTGGAGAAGTCGTTGAAAGATAAGGAGTCCGAAATTACAAAACAACTTCAATCAAAATATAGTTTTGAAATTAAATTGATGGAAAAACAAAACGAATCCGATATCCGTCTCAAAGACCAGATAATCGTATCGTTACAGGAAAAAATCAAAGAACAGCAAGAACAGTTGAAAGAATATGCGGACAAAGCAAATCGCGCCGAGGCTAATGTTAAAGATATTGCAGTGAAGGCAATAGAAAATGCTTCGAAGGTGCGTATGATTACGACCAAACCGGATAAGGAAGATAATTAATAGATTGTTATACAGATGAATATCTCCGGAACTCATTTTAATTACTATCATGTTTGCAAACGCAAATTATGGCTGTTTTCTAATGGGATTTCAATGGAGCATACGTCTGATTTAGTGTATGAAGGTAGATTGATTCACGAAACGTCTTATCCTCAACGTTCTGAACGTTATGAAGAAATAAGTGTAAGTGGTTGTGTAATTGATTTTTATGACGCTAAAAATAAGGTCGTTCATGAAATCAAAAAATCCAATAAAATGGAGGAAGCGCACGAATGGCAGGTGAAATATTATATTCTTACACTTGAACGTAATGGTATAGAAGGAGTTAAGGGTGTACTTGAATATCCTGCACTGCGACAGACAAAGTCTGTTGAACTTGCAACAACGGACAGAGAAACTATTGTCGAGTTAGAAAAACAAATAATGATGTTGGTCGAACTGGAACAATGTCCGCCACTTATTCATTCCAAAATTTGCAAGAGTTGTAGTTATTTTGAGTTTTGTTATGTAAATGAGGATGTTAATCGATGAAAAAAAGTTATTACCTGTTTAATCCCGGCATGCTTCAACGAAAGGATAATACGTTGAAATTTACTCCTGTGGTCGAAGACGAAAATGGCGCTTCAACAAAAGAGGGCGAACCGCGTTATTTGCCTGTGGAAAATGTTGACGATCTGTATGTTTTCGGCTCGCTGACGGCAAACAGCGCTACTTATAATTTCCTCGGACAAAATGATATCGCTGTTCACTTTTTTGATTATTACGAAAATTATACGGGTTCGTTTATGCCGAAAGACTATTTGTTGGCAGGCAAAGTGGTTATTTCGCAGGTTTCTCATTATCAGAAGAAAAACAAAAGATTGGCAATTGCACACAAATTTATCGAAGGCGCAACGCATAATATGCTGACTAACTTGAAATACTACAACCGACGTGGAAAGGATTTAACATCTGCAATGGACGCAATGGGAAAATATGCGGAACAAATTTCTTCTGCCGATGCTGTGGATAAACTAATGGGAATAGAGGGAAATATCAGACAAGTGTATTATGAGGGCTTTAATTTGATTCTGAACGATTTCGAAATGGGACAGCGTTCTAAACAGCCTCCTCAAAACGAAGTTAATGCTCTGATATCTTTTGGAAATATGATGTGTTATTCGCTGTGTCTTAGGGCTATATCTCAGACACAACTGAATCCGACTATCAGCTATTTGCACGAACCGGGATATCGCCGATATTCACTCGCTCTTGATGTTGCGGAAATATTTAAACCTGTGCTTATTGATAAAGCGGTATTTAAGGTGTTGAATAAGAAAGAAATCCAAAGTAAACATTTCGATATGAAATTGAATCGCTGTGTATTGAATGAGTCGGGAAAAAAGATTTTCGTCCAAGCAATAGAAGAACGATTGCAGGAAACATTCCAACACAGAAGCTTGCATAGACATGTCAGCTATAAATATCTTATTAAACTGGAATGCTATAAGTTGAGTAAACATATTATGGAAATAGAAGAATATAAGCCATTTAAAATGTATTGGTGATGTATGTGATTTTGGTATATGATGTCGGCGAAAAACGTGTGTCCAAGGTTCTTAAACTTTGTCGTAGATACTTGAACTGGATACAAAACTCTGTTTTCGAAGGTGAAATATCCAAAGTGAAATTGCAAGAATTAATCTTGCAGTGTAAGAAAATAATCAACCCTGATGTGGATAGTGTTATTATCTTTGCAAATCGAGACGAAAAATGGCTCGATAAAACAATCGTCGGAAAAGAACGCTCATCTATAGATGTGTTTCTATAATGCATCTGTCGAACGTCAGGAAAAAATCTTTTGTGACGATGATTTTATGCTCTTATGCTCTTTGACATATTGGAAATTAAGATATTATAATGTTGTCGGTCGAGTAATAAAATGGTACTTTTGCCGACCGACAACTTTTATTACAATTTTTTTGCTACTTTTGTGCCGAAAATAATTGATAGATAAATGAAATGTGTGAAAATGTGCGCGGATTGAAATTGAACCTGTTGGAATTGAAA
>JAIRLF010000046.1 GCA_031259655.1 Prevotellaceae bacterium | reverse complement strand
AATACAATACAATACAATACAATACAATACAATACAATACAATACAATACAATACAATACAATACAATACAATACAATACAATACAATACAATACAATACAATACAATACAATACAATTTGAAGACAGTTGTCCTGCCTGTTTCTTATTTTACTTTATGGGGCAAATTATCAAACGGACAGGAATCATGGCGTGTCAAAAACTATGTAATTTATTATAAAATAAAAAAAGATACCGATAAAATAAAATATTATTTTGAATTATCAAGTAATAAATTCACTACAAACATCAGACAGATATTGTCTTATTTAATAAGAGGCAATAGCATAACTTGTTCCAAACAGGGTTGGGGAATAAGTTATAATTCTCAAAACGCTAAAGATTTGGAAGAAACAGGAAAAATTGCGTCTGCACGGCATACTCGGAAAGACATTCATTCTTTACAAAGGACGAAAATTTTTAATGAAAATATTTCTATTTTAGACTCTATAATCACCTTATGTCAAAGACACAATGTAAATGTTCTTCTTTTCACGCCTCCTGCTTACAAAACATATTATCAGCGTTTGGACAGGGAACAGTTAACAATAATGTTGGAAACATCTAAAGAAACGGCAAATAAATATCAGAACTGTACTTATATAAATCTAATGACAGACAGTTCTTTTGTATCAACAGACTATTACGACGCCGATCATTTATCGGAGACGGGCGCAAAAAAATTGTCTGTTCTTATAGATAAATATATTCAAGAACCGGTTACGGATTAAAAAAAAACAATAAAATGGAGCAAGATTATAATTATTGCGGCAAAACGAGCATATATCAGTTTTTACGAAGCGCTTTTGCCCTTGATGGTTCTTTTTTTCAAACTGATGAAGTAATTAAATGGCTGGAAAAACAAAATCAGGCGGTAGGAGTAAATATTAACAAAATACCTTTTAAAGCGCTGGATAAGTGGGTTCTTTGCAAAAACAGTTTGCAGCACGATTCGGGTAAATTTTTCAGTATTGACGGTATTCGCATAAAAACTAATTGGAGTAGTGTTCAATGCTGGGATCAACCTATTATAAACCAGCCGGAAATCGGGTATCTTGGTTTTATTACGAAAGAGTTTGATGGAATTTTACACTTTTTGATGCAGGCGAAAATTGAACCCGGAAATGTTAACTGTGTGCAACTTTCTCCGACATTACAGGCAACTCGGAGTAATTATTCTCAAGTTCACAAAGGGAAAAAACCACTCTATCTGGAATATTTTCAAAATGCCAAATCCGACCGGATATTGCTCGACCAACTTCAATCGGAACAGGGCGCGCGTTTTCTGAAAAAACGTAACAGAAATATCATTATCAAAACAGAAGAGGATATTCCCGTACATGATAACTTTATATGGCTTACATTAGGACAAATAAAGCGACTTATGCACTACGACAATTTGGTAAACATGGATACCCGTACGGTTATTTCCGGTATTCCGTTTGGCAGTTTTGAACCCGAAGTGGTTGATTTTTTCAATTATCTCGAACATAAAAACAGGCTAAATACCGTTCAACAGGCATTTTTAAAATCGGCTTTATCAAACAACGGCAGTTTACATTCGATTGAAAACATTATAACCTTTATTACTCAACTTAAAAGCGTTTATGATTTGAGTGTGCGGCAAATACCATTAGACGAAATGGCGCGCTGGACTGTAGGCGCCGATGAGATATACCACGAAACCCATAAATATTTTAAAGTAATTGCTGTTGCTGTCGAAATAGAAAATCGCGAAGTAGTAAAATGGAGTCAACCAATGGTTGAACCGGCACAGGAAGGGTTGTGCGCTTTTGTATGTAAGGAAATTAACGGGATATTGCACTTTGCGGTACAAGCCAAACTGGAATGCGGCAACCACGATGTTATAGAGTTTGCCCCGACGGTTCAATGTCTTACCGGAAACTACCGGCAAACGAAAGAAGGCGCTCTTCCGTTTTTGGATTATGTGTTAAACGCTAATCCGGAACAAATTGTATTCGACGCTATGCAGTCGGAAGAAGGAGGTCGCTTTTTCAGGGAACAGAACAGGAATATGATTGTTATAGCCGGAGATGAGGTTTCCATTGATTTACCCGATAAATATTTTTGGATGACGCTGAATCAACTTTATACTTTTTTGAAATTTAATAACTATCTGAATATTCAGGCACGCAGTCTTATTGCGTCTATTTCATTTATTTAACAGTGATGATACGAACAGGAATAATATGTCCGTCCGAAATTGCTTTGCGAAGATTTTTACCTGCACTTAAGCAATTATCCGATTTTGAATTTATTGGCGTCGCCATTGCCGACAAATCGGAATGGACGAATGCAAACGATACGGTAATCAACAGTGAACGAATTAAAGCCGAAGCATTTGTAACCCAATATGGAGGACGGATATTTGAAAGTTATACAAGTATTATTCATTCGAATGAAGTAGACGCCGTTTATTTACCGCTTCCTCCCGCTTTACATTTTATGTGGGCAAAGCAGGCATTGATGGCGGGTAAACACGTTTTAGTAGAAAAGCCTGCGACGACGTCATTAACCGACGTCAATGTTTTGTTGGAACTTGCGCGAAAAAACAATCTGGCTGTACATGAGAATTACATGTTTACGTTTCACAGTCAACTTGCGGCAATTGACGATATTGTCAATTCAGGCGAAATTGGAGACGTCCGGTTATACCGTATATCTTTTGGCTTTCCCCGTCGACCGGCTTCCGATTTCAGGTATAACAAAGCCTTGGGAGGCGGAGCATTATTGGACGCCGGCGGATATACAATTAAATATGCTTCGATGTTGTTGGGCGAAACTGCTGAAATTGTTTATGCCCAATCAAACTATACCGATGAATTTGAAGTAGATGTTTACGGTTCTGCCGTTTTAGTAAACGATAAAGGTACAACAGCGCAAGTTGCTTTCGGTATGGACAACAGTTACAAATGCGACCTGGAAATCTGGGGCAGCAAAGGTTGTCTTACTTCTGGCAGGGTATTGACCGCTCCGGCAAATTTTATTCCGGAGGTCTCACTTAAAATCGGAGACAAAACAGAAACAAGACAACTTCCGACAGATGACGCTTTTAAAAAATCTATCGAAAGATTTCGCGATTGTATTGAAACCGGCGACACAAGAAGCAATAATTATAAAATGATATTGCGACAGGCTAAGTTAGTTGAAGATTTTATAAAACAAAATGATATCAGACATAATGGATAAGAAAAACATCTATGTAACGATGCCCACGCTTGCTCCGTTGAGCGAGGTAACCAAGTTGCTGGAAGGCATTTGGGAACGTGGGATTATGACGCATAACGGTCCTTTGGTTCAGGAATTTGAAAAGAAAATATCCGAATTTTTGCATGTGAAAAATATGGTTGCGGTAGCCAATGGAACTGTTGCAATTCAAATGGCTATCCGCGCATTGGAATTGAAAGGCGAAATTATCACTACGCCCTTTACTTTCATTGCTACCGTCAGTTCTATTATATGGGAAGGCTGCACGCCTGTCTTTGTGGATATTGACAGCGAAACTCTGAATATTGACCCCCGAAAAATAGAGGAACGTATCAATAAACATACCGTAGCGATTATGCCTGTACATGTGTTCGGAAATCCGTGCGATATGGAATCAATAGACGCTATTGCCGCCAAATACAAAATCAAGGTAATATATGATGCGGCGCATGCGGTCGGCGTTACGTACAACGGCAAAAATATTCTTGAATACGGCGATATTTCCGCTACAAGTTTCCATGCAACAAAAATGTTGAATACAGCCGAAGGCGGCGGCTGTGTTACGGTCGACGACAAGTTACATGAAAAACTGAAACGAATCCGCTTTTTTGGTTTTAACGACAGCAAGGATGTTGTAGATGACGGATTCAATGGCAAAATGACCGAAGTTCATGCTGCGGTCGGATTAGCCAACCTTGCATATTTGCAAATGGCTCTGGACGACAGAAAAAGAAAATATCTTTTATACAGGAATATTTTATCTTCGTGCGAGCAACTTAACTTTCAAAGGATTAATCAAAACAGCAATTACAGTTATTTCCCGTTGATTTTTTCGTCCGAAAATGCGTTGTTGAAAGTGGAAAAAGCATTAAACAGTCAGGGGATTTTTCCAAGAAGGTATTTTTATCCTTCGGTCAATACTTTCAATTGTATAGTGCCATATTTTCCATGCTATCGGTCGGAAGACGTATCGAAACGGATATTATGCCTGCCTCTGTATTACGACTTGAAGGA
>JAIRLF010000334.1 GCA_031259655.1 Prevotellaceae bacterium | reverse complement strand
ACCTGTCAATCTTCTTTCGTTTCTCGGCGTCGAAAACGATTTTCGCTTTGACACATTCCCGTTTTTTATCAAAAACATCCGGATTGATTAATATCTCGCTCTTATGAAAGAGTTGAATCCTGCGCCCATCCGAATACCTGAAGCGCACATTTACATCCTTTTTGCCGGATGTCGTCCTAATAAATACCTTCACTGTGGGCATAATATCGCATTTAAATCGTTGTGCAAAGGTAAGTATTTTGCACAACATACATGCAACATTTTGAATCAACATGCATCAAAATAAAACATCAACTCACATATAAACGCCTGCCTGTCATCGCATAATATAATAAAATTAATGTGTTACTTTATTTTACAAAAAATAAAATATTGCATATTTCAGTCCCCACTCGGGGTACCTTACGAAACGTCAATAATCTTAGAAATAGATTGTTGACGTTTTTGATTTATGGAGCTGAATGATTTTTTCGTGGAGCTGAATGATTTTTTCGTGGAGCTGAATGATTTTTTCGTGGGAAATGATACTTGAAACGAACTGAATAGTTGTCCGTATGCCGATTCTTTTTCATGATTTCAAAATCTGTGAAAATCCATAAAATCTGTGTCATCTGCGTGCTAACAATCCATGATTTCAAAAATCTGTGAAAATCCATAAAATCTGTGTCATCTGCGTGCTAACAATTCATGATTTCAAAAATCTGTGAAAATCCATAAAATCTGTGTCATCTGCGTGCTAACAATCCATCTCTCGTCCGATTCGTTTTTTGTTCACATCTCCGTATGTTGAAACACTTTGGATAACAGATAACAAAGAAATAATTTCAAAAAAATATTACGGTTCGAAAATAAAATTATAATTTTGTGCCGTTTAAAATTCGTTAAACACAACAATATTTGGCAGACATGACATTAAATATATTAAATAGATAAAGAGATGAGACAGACAACACATATTTTCGGGAAGCGTTTTCTACAGAAAAACACGGTAATATTCGTTTTGCTTTTTTTGTTTGGAGCATGTACGAAAGTCATGGACCTGAGCGATGAGGCTAAACTTACGGATTTTGTAATCAAATCGGTTACTCCCTCCGATATCCGGTTAGGAACGCCTGTCATCGACAGAGATACGGTAAAAATCCCCGTACTTCGCGGGCTCACACTGTTTCCGATGAGTATATGCGCCGAACCGGTCTTTTCGTCAGAGACCGAGAGTGTTGTTCCCGGCGTATCGTTTTCGTCGTTCGACGATATCAAGTTCGATTTGGAAGACATACAGTTGAATACCTTTTACCTTGTTGCTCGAAGCGGACTGACAAAAGCCTGTTACATCAAACTTGAGATAGAACATCAGGAAAACCGGAACGACATCAAACAGTTCGTTGTCGTCGAATTTCCTGCGACGACAACGCTTGCCGCAAAAGGGTTTGTCGACCCGATTAAACAAACAATCACTCTTTATGGGATTAACCTCGCTTTTCCGTTAAACATCACCGCCTGCGCAACACTTTCCGACAGCGCATATATCAAAGATGCGCATAATGTCGTCGACGAAAAATCGCTGCAATTGTCTTTCTCAAAATACGGCGACAGCGTTGTGTATAATGTCGAAGCCGAAAATGGCGACGTCCGGAAATGGCGGGTGATTTTGGAACAGGCAAAAGAAGTAACGGGCGTCGAAGCGGCGGATATATTGTCGGCAGTCGATTTAGACGCAAAGAAACAGAGCGTTGACGTCAAATCCGGCGGGTATACAGTCTCGGAAATCGGAGTGGACACGAAAGGCGGAAAACTGATTCTGGCAGTGTCGCCGGTCATAAAAGATACTAACTTCGAGATTCTTCCCGCTTTGGTAATCCGCTCCAATTCCCAAATCGTCGGCTATAAGGCGGGCGAAATTATTTCTTTCGCAAACAATAGTTCTACCAAAGATTTCATCATTCTCGACAGCAGGACAGGTTATTACCGGAAGTGGCAATTTGTGTTGAAGCAAGGCGACCTGGACGATATCTACCGTTTTCCGTTCACATATTCGTCGGGCGCAGAGAGTTCCATCACGCTCGACAGCGCTTCCACAGTTATCGACAACATTTCGAAACAAATAAAATTGCAAGTCGTTCGTACAGACGCCGCCGCATCCTCCTGGCCTCTGATTATTAACGCCGGCGACATAGAATGTTCCAAAGGGGCGACCGTAAGCATCAAGCCTCTCGTATTTGACAATATCGGCGACAGCGCCCGGTTCGACATCGTTTCTTCTCTCGGCATACAGTCGACATGGACAGTCAGTTTAATCGCGCCACAGACAGCAGGACAGGCAAACATCGACAGCGTGAGAATCGCAGGCTCGTCATATCCGGGCTTTACAGGCAATGATATTTCGATTGACGAAACTGCAGCGGAAGTGTTTTTCAGTTTAAACAACAAAAACATGCTTCCCGTACGGATTCAACCGTATCTGTATATTTCGGAAGGAGCGGAGTTCGATTCGTTTCAAAATGGCGATTTTATGGAATTTCTGACGTTTTCCGATGTTGTCAGGGTCGACATAGTTTCGCGTTCGGGAGAAACGAAGTCATGGAAATTCCAACTCATGGAAAAAAGTCAGTTACCAAACAGCGATTTCGAATTGTGGGTCTCATCGGGAACGCTGACAATAGACCCTGTTCCCGGAAGAGGACGCGGTTGGGCTACGGCTAATAACATGATGGTCAAGGGAACAATGCCTGTGGATAACGGAATGTACGGACTTGCCGCCGAATTGACTACAGACATTATCGCGCTGCCGAATAACCTGCTCACATCGGCGACCCTGTTCCTCGGCTATTTCGACATGTCTACAATTACCTTAGACAAGCCGCGAAATATGACGAAATTCGGCGTCCCGTTCGAAGCCAGACCAACTGCTTTTGCTATTGATGTGAAATATACTCCGGGAGACAAATACCAGCAGTCGAGACTTGTCAGCGGTTCGGGGATTTTGGCGCAGTATGTTCTCGACGACCTGGAAGGCGAAGACCGTGGACAGATATATGCGGAACTGATTCACTGGAATGGCGAAGGACAGTTAAATTATGCGGGAGAACCGGTAGCGGGCGTCCATGTACTTGCTCGCGGCGAACGTGTCATCTCCGGCAAAACCGGATGGATACGGCGGATGACCGTCGCACTCGAAAAGACCTCCGAATACAAACTGTATCAGCCTACTCACCTGGTGTTTGTTGCAGCTTCGAGCATCGACGGGCATCTGTTCAGAGGAGCGAAAGGCAGTAAATTGACTGTGGATAATTTTGAATTGATTTATTGAAAAGGAGATTAAAAAACGATTAGGGATATGATTAAAAATGTAATTAAAATCTGTATTTTGTTTTCCGGCATACTGTTGTCTGCCGCACTTTCAGCGCAGGACGAAAAGGATTCGTCATATATCTATCAGGGAAACATTGGTTTGTCTATAGGTACCGACATTGGCGGGGCTGTTCCTTTTCCCGTATCGAATATTCCGGGAACAATCAATGCCTACCCGAATATCAATCCGGCGCTGGGCGCAAATATTTCGTTTTCGCTGATAAAAGGTTGGGGCGTGGGAGTGGACGTGAACTATAAAACAGTGGCAATGAAAGCCGATGCGCGGGTCAGTAATCAACGGTTCAATATGGACGATGCTACGATGTACTTTTCGGGCACAACAAAAACCGAGATGAAATTCATCATGCTCGAAGTCCCGGTTTATGCCAAATATCGTTTCAATAACAGGAACTTCGCTTTTGCCGGAGCGTATTACAGTCATATTTTTTCGGGACATTTTGTTGCCGACCCTGTTAAAGGATATTCCGGAGCAGCCCCCGATATCGCCGAAATAACCGATGTTTCGGATATTACAATGGACTTTTCGCAATATTTGGACGACTGGGACGTCGGCATCCTGATAGGATACGAACGTGCAATCTTCGACCGCCTGAAGTTAGCGCTCCGATTTTCGATGGGATTCAAAGACGTATTCAAACCCTCGAGCAACTATTTCGACTATAGCATGCTCCACATGCGAGGCTGTATTACTCTTACTTACGATTTGGCAAAAACAAAACGACTTTTCGGAAAATGAAACGTTAGCCGCCGCGAGCCTTTCAGTTTTCTGTTTTCGATTTAATCGTATGAATAATATCTTTTGCGAGTTCTTTGATTTTTGATGCGATATCGCTGTTTATTTCGCCTGCTTTCAGTGGCTCGAGTACATCATTTTTATATTTTGTATCAAGAATTTCGAATAACAGTTTTTCGAAATCTTTCACCTTGTCGGGCGAAATCCCCAAAAGGAGATTATTGATGCCGCAGAAAATTACTGCTATCTGTTTTTCGACCGGTATAGGCTGATACTGCGGTTGTTTAAGCAGTTCGACGTTACGCAGTCCCTTGTCTAAAATCATTTTTGTAGAAGCGTCGATATCGGAACCGAACTTCGAAAACGCTTCGATTTCCCGAAATTGAGCATGGTCGAGTTTCAATGTTCCGGCGACCTTCTTCATCGATTTTATCTGCGCATTTCCTCCTACGCGCGAGACCGAAATCCCTACGTTGATAGCGGGTCTGTTGCCTGCGTTGAAAAGGTTGGCGTCCAAAAAAATCTGCCCGTCGGTTATCGAAATGACGTTTGTCGGGATATAAGCCGACACGTCGCCTGCCTGCGTTTCTATTATCGGCAGGGCGGTCATCGAGCCACCGCCTTTGACCAACGGTTTCAATGCTTCGGGCAAGTCGTTCATACTTTTGGCGACACTGTCGGAAGCTATGATTTTTGCCGCGCGTTCGAGCAGACGGGAATGGAGATAGAAAATGTCTCCGGGGAAAGCTTCGCGTCCGGGAGGCCGCCTCAACACAAGAGAGACTTCACGGTATGCTACCGCCTGTTTCGAGAGGTCGTCGTAAACAATCAGCGCATGTCTGCCCGTATCTCTGAAAAATTCGCCGATAGTAGCGCCTGCGTATGCCGAATAATACTGTAAAGCGGCAGGGTCGGAGGCTGTAGATACGACGACGGTAGTGTATTTCATCGCCCCGTGTTCTTCCAGTGTCTTTACGATGTTTGCAACTGTCGAGCCTTTTTGCCCTATCGCTACGTATATGCAATATACCGGATGCCCCGAATCGTATGTGGATTTCTGATTCAGAATAGTATCGATGGCAATTGCCGTTTTACCTGTTTGACGGTCGCCGATAATCAATTCTCTTTGTCCCCGTCCGATGGGAATCATTGCGTCTATCGCTTTGATGCCTGTTTGCAAAGGCGTGGATACCGGTTGACGAAATATTACCCCCGGCGCTTTCCGTTCCAGCGGCAGTTCTATGAGGTCGCCCTCGATTTTCCCCTTGCCGTCGATAGGGTCGCCGAGAGCGTTGACAACGCGTCCGAGAAGTCCTTCGCCTACTTTGATTGAGGCGATTTCGCAGGTTCGCTTGACGCTCATCCCTTCTTTGATACGTTCGGAAGAGCCAAGCAAAACCGCTCCCACATTTTCTTCTTCAAGATTAAGTACTATGCCCCGCGAACCGTCTTCAAAAAGAATCAGTTCGTTCGCCTGTACTTTATTCAGCCCGTATATTCTTGCGACTCCGTCGCCAACGTTCAAAACCGTACCGATTTCATCAAATTCCAAATTCGTCCTGACTCCTTCTAACTGCATTTTCAGAATGTTGGAAACCTCGCTTGCCTTAATTGCATCCATAAATATGTCTTTTTTTCGGCGCAAAGATAATATAAAGAATTGAAAACGGAAGGAAAAAGAAACGACGAGGAGGGAGGCATTTCAAATTGTCGCATTGTCGTTGCGAACATGAGAGGGATGAAAACTAAAAACTAAAAGTTCTCTCAGGTTTCCCTCAGGTGAGCCGTAAATTTCCCTCAGGTGAGCCGTAAATTTCTCTCACGGGAGAAAAAAAATTCTATCAGGTGAGCCGTAAATTTCTATCAAGAGAAAAAAAAAATTCTATCAGGTGAGCCGTAAATTTCTATCAAGAGAGAAAAAAATTTCTATCAGGTGAGCCGTAAATTTCTATCAAGGGAGAAAAAAATTTCCATCAGGTGAGCCGTAAATTTCTATCAAGAGAGAAAAAAATTTCTATCAGGTGAGCCGTAAATTTCTATCAAGGGAGAAAAAAAATTCTATCAGGTGAGAAAAAAAGTCGTATCATCATCTTCATTCATAGCAAACCCGAAACGTTCCAAGACGCCTTTCCCGAGCGGGAATAGACGGTTCACTCCGGAGAATTATTTATTTCTTTCACAACGTTCTCAAACACGCCCCAAATATCGGTATTCGGTAGTGGGGCGATGATGTTCACCGTTTCTTTTTTTATGGGGTGGACAAAAGCTATTGAGTAGGCAATAAGAGAGATACTTGCATCTTTATTTGAGCGGTCGAATCCATATTTCAAATCGCCTTTGATAGGAGAACCGATTGCAGCGAGTTGGCATC
>JAIRLF010000326.1 GCA_031259655.1 Prevotellaceae bacterium | reverse complement strand
CGCCGGAAATTATACAATAAATGGCACACAAAATTAGTAGAATTACATCATTATTGTCTGAAATCAAACATCCCGAAACCGGAAACGACATAGTATCGTTGGGGATAGTCCAAAATCTACGCGCGGAGGATAAGTTCATAGCAATGAGTTTGGTTTTCAAGCCGAACGATGCATTCGTTGCGTCGATAAAAAAGGCGGTGGAAGAGAAACTTAAACCGGTCTTTCCTGATGTGGAATTGCGAATTCTGGATTTGAGAAAACAGTCGCCCAAAGCATCAAAAAAAGAATATCCCGTTTTGCAGATAAAAAATATTCTGGCGATTGCCTCGGGTAAGGGCGGTGTGGGCAAATCGACGGTAGCCGTCAATTTGGCAGTCGCTTTGGCGCAGAGAGGCTTCAATACCGGATTGCTCGACGCCGACGTTTACGGTCCTTCGATTCCGACGATGCTCGGCATGGATGACGCGCGTCCGGCAATGGTCGAAAAAGATGGTTTTGAGTTGATTGACCCCGTAGAGAAATTCGGGGTGAAATGCTTGTCTCTCGGTTTCTTTGTTAGCCCGAACGATGCGGTGATATGGAGAGGTCCAGCGGCGACGGGCGCGATTAAACAGCTTATTAAACAAAGCAATTGGGACGGGCTTGATTTTCTGCTCATCGATTTACCTCCGGGCACGGGCGACGTTCATCTCACCATGGTTCAAGAACTTGAGCTTACGGCGGCGCTCATCGTTACCACGCCTCAAAAAGTCGCTCTTGCCGACGTTGTACGCGGCGTCAACATGTTTCGCAATAAAGACATCAACGTACCTGTCGCCGGTTTGATTGAAAATATGGCATGGTTTACTCCCGCCGAACTCCCTGATAATAAATATTACATTTTCGGGAAAGACGGAGGCAAACAAATGGCGGACGAAACAGGGATTCCGCTGTTGGGCGAAATTCCTTTGGTTCAAAGCCTCAGAGAAAGCGGCGACGCCGGCGTTCCTGCCGTATTGGGCAACGAAATCAGCGCTTGCGCCTTTCGGCAAATCGTCGATAATCTTCTTCAACAACCAATGATTATAAAATAGTTACAAAAGATTATGGATTCATTATTTACTGTCGATTTAGACAAAATGTTTTACGGCAAAAACCCGAAGTTGTACAAAATGTTGCCGAAATTTGTGATGAACTATCTGAAAAAGATTGTACATCAGGACGAAGTGAACGAAATACTCACAACATACGGATACGAATACAGGGGATTAGCGTTCAACCGTAAAGTCTTGGAACATCTGAACATAAGCTACACGACCCTCAACAGCGAAAATCTTCCTCCACGAGATGGACGGTATATTTTTACGTCGAATCATCCTTTGGGCGGTTTAGACGGGATTGTCCTGATTGACCTTATCGGCGAACATTATGGTGATGTTAAATTCATTGTGAACGACTTGCTTATGTATCTGACGCCATTACGCGATGTTTTCGTTCCGGTCAATAAACATGGTCGACAACCGGCTAATTACGTTACGACAATAGACGAATTTTACAGTTCCGCCAAGCAGGCGCTGTATTTCCCCGCCGGTTTATGTTCGCGAAAAATCAAGAGCGAAATCGTTGACCTCGAATGGAAAAAGAGTTTTGTCGTAAAGGCGATAAAATATGAACGCGACATCGTCCCAATGTTCTTCGACGGGCGTAATTCCAATTTCTTCTACAATCTCGCCAATATCCGTAAATCGTTGGGAATAAAAGCAAATATCGAAATGCTCTATCTTCCGGACGAAATGTTCCGGCAAAAGAACGCGCGTTTTACGGTGAAAATCGGTAAACGTATTCCGTATCAGGATTTACAGGAAATGGGTAGCAAAAAAAGTGTGGAATACGTCAGAAACAAGGTTTATGAACTTAGATGAAATCTGAAAAATGGGTAAGGACAAGTTAAGGAAATTCGAAGAAAACAAGCTGTTTAAACATATCTATCAACCTTCGTCCGCCGAAATGCGGAATCTCGATTCGGAATACAAGGGCTGCTGGAACGCAAAATTCGGCAATGATAATCCAATCGTTTTGGAACTTGGATGCGGCAAAGGTGAATATACTCTCGCCCTGTCGCGCAAGTATCCCGAAAAAAACTTTATCGGAGTGGATATCAAGGGGGCGCGTATATGGCGCGGCGCAAAAACCGTCGCCGAAGAAAATATCCCGAACGCCGCTTTTCTGCGTATTCGTATCGAATTTATTGACAATTTCTTCGCTCAGGACGAAATCGACGAAATATGGATTACTTTTCCCGACCCTCAAATCAATAAACCAAGAAAACGCCTTACATCTCCCTTGTTTCTCGACCGTTACCGCAAATTCCTGACCGACGGAGGCGCCGTACATCTGAAAACCGACAGCAGATTGTTGCACAACTATACTTTAAATGTGATAAAAGAAAACTGTTTCACTTTAATCTCCTCGTATACCGACATTTCTGTCCAAAATCCCGAGGACGAACTGTTGAACGTCAAAACATTCTACGAGTCACACTATGCGGCAAAAGGAATCCCTATCACTTATATCAAATTCCGGATGTGATTGAATTGAACAATCGACAGAGAGAAACTAAAAACTAAAAGTTAAGAACTAAAAGTGGCTGGCGCCGGCTGTTTCGTACCCACCCTTTCATCATTGCGAGGCACGAAGCAACCAGAAGTCGTTGATAATAATCAGCCAATACCCCAATTACCTTGACTTTACAGTGTCCATATTAATTTATTTCTTTATGTTATTTAAATTATTTTGTTCTTGATACACATCTAATAAGGCTCAGTGAATATTGATATATGCGTCTATGCCGCACGGGTGGAAGCGTCCACGTCACGCGGACGGGAACGCCCATACATCGTGGGCAGGAGCGCCCATACATCGTGGGCGCGTGCGCTAAAATATCCGAACCAAACAGTATCATTGTACCGTCAATATACTGTTAAACGTAAGTGGTTTGGTTGACAAAATAGACTGTCAGGGTAATCAGAAAAATCAAATAAATCAAAGTTCAGACATCTTTAACCCCGAACTGCGTTACGCTTGTTCGGGGTCAATAGAAGAGCGTCAAAACGTACGGCGCTTTAATCGTTGTCGTTGTCGTTGTCGTCGTTGTTGTTTACTTCGTCAATTTCTTCGTCGCTTTTCGTTTTCGAAGCTACGCTCCCGGCATGACGGTTATAAAGAACTGTAGCTTGCCGGATGTTAGCGTTGATAACGTCGATGATTTTGTCAATT
>JAIRLF010000234.1 GCA_031259655.1 Prevotellaceae bacterium | reverse complement strand
GGTTTTTGTATGTGAAAACAGAGATTATTTATGAGTACGGAGAATGAAGATTTAGAAGATGTTGGCGGAGACGAAACGAATGAGATGTACGAACATTTTCATTTTAATGTAGATAAAGGACAGTTACCTTTAAGGATAGATAAATTCGTTACGAGCAGGATAGAAAATGCGTCAAGGAACAAGATTCAGGCTGCTGCCGGCGCCGATTTTATTTTAGTAAACGGCGAGCCCGTTAAGTCGAGTTATAAAGTTAAGCCTCTTGACGATATATCTATCATGATGCCTTTCCGAAGACGAGGCGTCGAGCTGATAGCCGAAAACATTCCTGTCAATATAGTTTATGAAGACAGCGATGTGATAGTTGTCGATAAAGCAGCGGGAATGGTCGTGCACCCCGGACATGGCAATTATAACGGGACATTAGTCAATGCTTTATTATATCATCTTGAACAACAGGGCAAACACGCTCTGATAGAAGACGACGAAACGGGCGGATTGCTCGTTCACCGGATTGATAAAAATACCTCAGGACTCTTGGTTGTCGCAAAAAATCTGGAGGCAAATGCCAAGTTAGCCAAGCAGTTCTTCTATCATACAACCAAACGTAAGTATATCGCATTGGTATGGGGCTCGTTCGACAAAAAAGAGGGAACTATCGACACTTATATGGGACGAAGCTTGCAGGACAGAATGAAAATGACCGTGTTCAAAGAAAATGAAAACGAAAATGCCAAACACGCTATCACACACTATAAAGTTATCGAAGAGTTTGGCTACGTTACACTGATAGAGTGCCGTTTGGAAACCGGACGGACGCATCAAATTCGCGTTCACATGGAACATATCGGGCATCCGCTGTTTAGCGATGAACGTTATGGCGGCGACAAAATTCTTCGTGGAACTACTTTTTCGAAATATCGACAGTTTGTCGAAAATTGTTTTGCGATTTTGCCGCGACAGGCTCTGCATGCCGCTTTACTCGGATTTCGACACCCGAGTACGGGTCAAGATATGTTGTTCGAATCGAAACTGCCGGACGATATGTCTACAGTAATCGACCGTTGGAGAGATTATGTTAAAAGCCGTACGACGTAAGCGTCATGTGCCCTGAAACAGCGCTAAACGGATGACAAAAAAGAGACACCAACCATATATCAAACTGTTGGTGTTTTTTCTTTGTAGCCCCAGCAGGACTCGAACCTGCATCAAAAGTTTAGGAAACTTTTATTCTATCCCTTGAACTATGGGGCCCCTTTTGTTTAATTTTAATCTATAATCTTTTATAAAAAATCAATAATATTTATTAATCTTTTGAGGCGTATTTTGCACCGTCGTAAGCCCATTTCAAATATATTGCGCCCCAAGTAAATCCTGCTCCGAACGTAGTGATTATCATATTATCGCCTTTTTTCAGTTTCGATTCGTAATCCCACAGACACAGGGGCACGGTTGCCGACGAAGTATTGCCGAACTTATCAATATTGACCATCACTTTTTCCTTCGGCAGTCCCATACGGTTTCCGGTAGCGCCGATTATACGCAGGTTTGCCTGATGAGGCACCAGCCAAGCAATATCATCGGAAGTGAGGTTATTTCTTTGCATCAACTCCATTGTTGTGTCAGCCATTTTCGAGACCGCCGCTTTGAATACCGTTTGTCCGTCCTGAATAATATAATGTTGACGGCGGACAATTGTTTCGATACTTGCAGGGAGCAACGACCCGCCTGCCGGCAGATACAAATGTTTTACTCCTGCGCCATCTGCTTTGGTAATAGAATCGATGAAACCTATATCTTCGGTAGTGGGTTCGATAAGCGCTGCGGCAGCTCCGTCGCCAAACAGAGGACAGGTCGAGCGGTCGGTGTAATCGACATACATTGTGAGTTTTTCGGCTCCTATAAGGACAATTTTCTTGCATCTGCCCGATTCGATATACGAAGCCATTGTCACCAACGAAAATAAGAAGCTTGAACAACCTGCATTAATATCAAAGCTGAACGCATTGTTTATTCCAAGTTTATAGGAAATTATATTTGCAGTAGCAGGGAATGGCATATCGGGCGTAACGCCGCACCACACGAGTAAATCGACTTCTTCCGGTTTTGTTCCCGTTTTTTCGAACAAACGTTTCACAGCTTCGACAGCCATATCCGATGTTGCTTTACCTTCTCCTTTGAGGACATGTCGTTCGCGTATTCCTACTCTGGTCATTATCCATTCGTCGCTCGTATCGACCATCCTCGAAAGTTCCTCGTTAGTAAGTATATCATCGGGAACATATCCGGCAATACCTGTTATAGCCGCTCTTATTCGGGTGTTACTCATGCTATTCTTCTTCTTAAATTATAAATTATCATTTTTATTGAATTTTTGAATTTTTGAAAATGTCTTTCACTCTATCGAGCATTTTAGCGCTGATAGTCTTTTCGGTATTAAGAATCATATTCTTAATTGCTTTTGGCGACGAACTGCCATGTCCAATCATCACCGGAGCGTTTACTCCAAGCACAGGTGTTCCGCCATGAGATTCATAGTTCAACTTATCGAAAAAATCTGTTTTAATTCCCTGCATTCCAGCCAAACGGTAGAAACCTTCCGCCATTTTCAGCGCCACATTTCCGACAAATCCGTCGCAAACGACGACATCCGCCTTTTCGCCGGTCATCAGTTCGTTACCTTCGATATTGCCGACGAAATTGAACTCTTTTGTGTTTTTCATCAATTCGTGGGCGGCTTTGGCGACGATATTGCCTTTTGTCGCTTCTTCGCCGATGTTGAGCAGGGCTACTCTCGGATTTTCTTCGCCTAAAGTTCCTTTGGCAAACAACGAGCCGAGTATCGCATACTGATAGAGGTTTTCGGGTTTACAGTCAGCGTTCAGCCCAACATCCAAAAGAAGTCCCCAACGTCCGTTAATAACAGGATAAAAACAGGAAATACACGGACGCAAAATGCCTTCGATAGTTTTTACGGTATACATAATCCCCGCCATCATTGCCCCTGTATTTCCCGGACTGGCGAAGCCGTCGATGAGACCCGACGACAAATATTTGAACCCTGTAACCATACTTGAATTTGGTTTTTGAGAAAACGCCTTTGCCGGATGGTCGAGCATACCTATTATTTCGGTGGTATGAACTATCTGAAATCCGGAAGCATTGAAGCCTTTTTCGTCGCATACGGCTTTAATTTGCGTTTCATCGCCAAAAAGAACGAGTTCCGAACCGCTCTGCAGTTCCGGAAGAGCTTCAATCGCTCCTAACACTTCGTTTTTAGGAGCGAAATCTCCTCCCATTACATCAAGCCCGATTTTCATCTTCTGTTTGTATTATAAGATACTATAATTTAGAACTGTTATCTATAATCAAACGTCCGCGATAATATCCGCATTCGGGACATACTCGGTGATAAAGAACTGCCGAACCGCAATTCGAACATGTAGCAAGTGTCGGAATCTCTGCTTTATAATGAGTTCTACGTTTATGCTTCCGTTGTTTCGATGTTCTATGTTTTGGATTTGCCATTATTTATTTAATTTAAAATGTTAAAAATTCATTTATTTCTATTTATTTATCATATTTTTCAATACTTTGAACGGAGATTCTTTCTCCGTTGCCGGCGAATTGACGATATACTTGAGCATCTCGGGATTACAAAGACTTTTCCCGTTTTCGTCGTTGCCGTGTACCCGCTGTATCGGCAATGCCAAACAGATGCTTTCGTATACATAGAGCGTAAGGTCTATGTCGTCGTCTTCCGCATTCGCATACATTATATCTTCGACCGGACTTTCGTCTTCCGGTTCTTCGGGCGCCGCTTCAAATCTGACCGACAGCAGGTTCTCGCCCTCTACCGCGATATCAAGATTTTCGAGACAACGGTCGCACGAAACAGTTAATACCCCCGAAAATGTCAAAACTACATTCATGTAATGACTGAGCTTTTCCACATCCAAAAATATTGTCGCCGAACCTTCGATTATCTCCGGATTCTGAAAATCGGAAAAGAACTCTGTATCCACTTCGAATTCAAATACCTGTTTCTTCTTTTCCAAATTGCGCAACGGCAATGTTATGTAATTTCGCACCTTGCTCATATAACATAAATCGGCGCGCAAAAGTACAAAAAAAATCTATTTTACAATATTTTCTTCGATTT
>JAIRLF010000196.1 GCA_031259655.1 Prevotellaceae bacterium | reverse complement strand
AAGGCTAATGCTGATAGGACTTGTTAAACAATGGTACAATTCTAACAAGAGTGTTTCGCAGATTGCTGAACTTCTGAATATCACAGAAGAACAGGTATCCGATATGTTGATGAGTTAATAAGTTAATTTGATATAAAAACGGCTCATTGTTTACTGCGCTATTTTCGTTAGGAAACGAAGAGTAATCGGCGAAAAGGAAGACATTTCTTGACAGCGTCTCGGCTGGCTTATTGTATTCCGATTAGTTTATGTGTTTGAAGAGACAAAATCCAATGTGTATTATTTTTGATATATTCCACAATAGCGGGGATAATTTTTTCGAAAACGCTCCATTCCGGCTGTAGAAATAGCAGACACTTGTCGGTGAGGGCGGCATTTTCTTCCGCCCATTCGAAATCGGCAGGATGTTTGATGACTACTTTCAGTTCGTTTGCTTTTTGCAGATTTTCGACAAGAGGAGGACTGTTTAGCTTGGGCGACAGGCAAATCCAATCCCATTCACCCGTTATGGGATGATTGCCTGCCGTTTCGAGAAAACATGCTATTCCCTTTTCTTTCAACTGTTGGCAAAGTGTTTCGAGATTGTAGATAGTCGGTTCGCCTCCGGTAACGATTACCGTATCGGCATTGGCTTCCACAACATGAGCGACAATTTCGCTAAGAAAAGTAGTTGTCGAGCGGGAGGCATTCCATGTTGATTTGCTGTCGCAAAAATCACAACAGACATCACATCCGCCCAGTCGGATGAAAAACGCCGCTTTTCCACTGTGACAGCCCTCGCCCTGAAGACTATAGAAATATTCCGCCACAGGTAAACTACCTTCCATAATTTGTTCTCCAGTATTTGTAATTGCGCCGATTTAAAATTTCGCAGTCCGTAATTTTCACTTGATACGTTCCCTCAATTTTTCGCCTTCGCTTTCGTATCCTGCTTTTCCGAGCAGAGCGAACATGTTTTTCTTGTACGCTTCGACTCCGGGCTGGTCGAAGGGGTTCACGCCAAGCAGATATCCGCTGATGCCGCACGATTTTTCGAAGAAGTATATCAATTGCCCTATCACATAAGGGTTTAATTCGGGGATTTCGATACGTATATTCGGAACTCCTCCGTCGACATGCGCCAACATTGTTCCCAATTCGGCCATACGGTTTACTTCGCTGATTCGTTTTCCCGCCAAGAAGTTCAACTGGTCGAGATTTTCCGCATCTTCGGGGACGACAAGCTCCTCGTGAGGCTTTTTGATGCTGATAACGGTCTCGAACAAAATCCTTTCGCCTTCTTGTATATATTGCCCCATCGAATGCAGGTCGGATGTAAAATCCACTCCTGCGGGGAAAATACCTTTTCCTTCTTTACCTTCGCTTTCGCCGAAAAGCTGTTTCCACCATTCGGTCAGATAATGCAGTTTGGGGTTATAATTGGCAAAGATTTCGATTTTTTTACCGCTGTTGTACAGAAGATTCCGCGCGACGGCATACCGGAGACAGATATTTTCGCTCGCTGCGATGCCTGTATCCGAAGCTTTTTCCATGTCTGTAGCGCCTTTCAGCAATATTCTTATGTCGATGCCGGCAACCGATATCGGCAATAACCCGACAGGCGTAAGTATCGAAAACCGTCCGCCGACATCGTCGGGGATAACGAAAGTACGGTATCCCTCCTGTTCCGCCAACTTGCGCAACGCGCCCCGCGAATGGTCGGTGATTGCCACAATTCTCTCTTTTGCACCTGTTTTGCCGTATCGCTGTTCGATATGCCGTTTGATAATCCTGAACGCAACAGCCGGTTCGGTCGTCGTTCCCGATTTCGAGATGACGATGCAGGCAACGCTCTTATTTTCGATGAAATCAAGCATTTCCGCAAGATAATCTTCGTCGAGATGATGTCCTGCAAAAATAATTTTCGGATTGTTGCGTTCGACGTACGCGTCAAAACTCGAGTGCAGAGCTTCAATAACCGCTTTCGCCCCAAGATACGACCCGCCTATACCTGTGACAATTATTACGTCTGCTATTTCTCTCAGATTTTGCGATACCACTTCGATTTCAGTAATATCGGATTCGTTTACCAATAAAGGCAAATTTACCCATCCGAGAAAATCGTTCCCTTTACCCGTCTTTTCATACAGCGATTTATTCGCTTCTACAGCTTCTTCGATAAGTTTTTTTTCGATGTTTTTGTTTACAAATGGCGCTATACTGTCCACATTTATACGAATATCCATGTCAAATTCAATTTAATATCAAGCTGCAAACATACAAAAAGTTATTTTAATGAGAAAAAGAAATCCATGGGATTTACGATTTTAGGATTTACGATTTTAGATTGTTGCTTACGCCCGAAGGGAAAATCTAAAATCTAAAATCGTAAATCTTAGATTCCTAATCCATCGGAAAAAGACGAAGTAACAGCTTTTTTCTGGATGATTCGCGAATATGGAGGAACGCTGTTTACCTGCCAGATATTGCCTCCGATAATAGTATGATGACCTATAGTTATACGTCCCAAAATCGTAGAATTTGAATACACGATAACGTAATCTTCCAAAATCGGGTGACGGGGAATGTTCAGCGGCATGCCGTTATCGTCCAATTTGAATCCTTTAGCGCCAAGAGTAACACCCTGATAGAGGCGCACATGGTTTCCGATGACGCAAGTTTCGCCGATAACCACGCCTGTACCGTGGTCGATACTGAAATATTCGCCGATTTTCGCACCCGGATGAATGTCGACGCCTGTGGACGAATGAGCTAACTCGGTGATAATGCGGGGTAATACCGGTATTCCCATTACCAGCAGTTCGTGAGCAATCCGGTAATTAATCATCGCACGGAGAGCAGGATAACAGAATATCACCTCCTCGTGATTTGTTGCAGCGGGGTCGCCGCCGTAAACAGCTTTTACATCTGTGGATAAGAGGTGTTTAATCTCGGGCAATTTGCCGATGAAAGAAACCGTCAACTCGGACGAGAGTTTTTCCATATTGTCCGAATTGCTGTTTGAGAAACATATACTCGTACAAATCTGCTCATTCAGCAGAGCATACAATTTGTCGATATACAATTTAGTATGATATTCCTGTGTATCCTCATTGATTTCCGCATCGTCGAAAAATCCGGGAAACAGAATGAATTTCACGAGGTTCACAATTTCCCTGATTCGGTTGACATTCGGCAACGGATGTTTCGGTTTCGGGATATACTTATATTCGCCGGCTGCCTCAGCGCGAAGCAAATTTAGCGCCGTTTGTTCCAAAGAATTGTTAAATGCATTCATAAGCTTGTCAATCAGTCTTTTTTTTACTTTGTTTTATAGCCATCACAATACTCAGAAGGACGAATCCGAGCAACAAAATATACCCTGACCATGCTATATTTTCGGTAATCCTGTACGATTCGGGGTCAAAACGAAACTCTATAGTGTGTTTGCCTGCGGGAATCAACATCGCGCGCAGGATGTAGTTAGCGCGTACAATTTCAACCTCTTGTCCGTCGATAGCGACATGCCAGCCTTTCGGATAATATATTTCGGAAAATACCGCAAGTTTTTCAGTATCTGCAATCGATTCGTATATCAACTTGTTTGGCTGGTATTTTGTGAGTTTTATCGATGAATTATTGACGCCGGCGCTATCTGATGCCGAGCCGGTTACCTTATATTCAAAGTTTTTCAACTCATCGGTTTCGAAACGTTTATCGATGACAGCGGTTTTTGCCGGATTGATATCTACCAGAGCGGCAATCTCTTCGTCGGCATTGTCGACCCATTTGATTTCGTCGACAAACCATGCATTACCCAGAGCGTTAGGATTCCGTAGCAATTCCGGAGAATCGGCTGTTTTCCCCGGCATAATAATATATTTGGCGTTCAACATATTCAATACGTCGAAATGTTTAGTTCCCAACAGTTGCCTTGCATTTCCGGAAGTTATTCCACCCAGATAATGCTCGATAATATCCTGATAACGGCGCAATTTCGCCCCATGATAACCGCCTATGGATTTATGGTAATACGAAGTAGAACCGTCGTTAAACGGGCTTACGGTCAGATTATAAACGCGATAATCGAGAGTTGTATCTTTCAGGATTTCTTTGTCAACCGATGTTTGCGGTATAAGATTCGACGCCTGCTTTGCTTTGGGTTTGAAATTTTCGGCGCTCAGATAACGTTTGTTCACCGTCCACATATCGACTAATGTCAATGCAATAACCGCAGTAACGAACAGTTTGAGATTTAGTTTCCTCCGGCTGTACAAGAGGATAAACGCTACGCCCAAGCCGATGATGAACAAACTGCGCCATGCATCCAAGCGGAAAATTGATATGCGAACACTCTCAAGAATATCAACAAAAACAGACATTTGAGGATTTTTTGCAGTCGCTTCGCTAAACATTTGCAATTCCTGCCGACTGAAAAAACTGAAAAACACTGTCGGAAAGATAATGAACAGCAATACAAGCCCTCCCGTTGCAGCAAGGCTGAAATAAAACGCCGAAAATTTCGATTTGAAACCTATAATGCGAAACTTCTTTTTTACGGTCGAAGGATTTTCGATGATTTCTTTCAACGCAAGTATTGCCAGTATCGGTATGCACAATTCTGCAATGACCAACATCGAGGAAACCGCCCGTAACTTGTTGTAATATGGGAAATAATCGAGAAACAAATTCGTGAGCCACATGAAATTGCTGCCCCATGCAAGCGTCATCGACATGATTGTGGAAATCAGCAATACCCATTTGAACCATCCTTGAACGATAAAAAGCCCTAACACAAACAAAAATATAATGAATGCGCCGACGTATACCGGTCCCGAAGTAAACGACTGGTCTGCCCAATAAGCATTCATTCCCGCTATTTGTTGAACCATATTGTTCTTCGCTCGGTTGTCGATACGGGGATTGTTCTGTACAAGCGTCGTTATTTGTTTTCTCGCTTTTTCGTCGTTTCCCAAATAACCCGAAGCTCCGCCTTTGGCATTGGGAATCAAAAGGGTAAAAGTTTCGCCTACACCGTAACTCCAACTTGTGACATAACTGCGCTCAAGACCGCCTTCGGTCTTATCGCCCGTATTATCGGTCAATTCCGAACCGCCGCGTATAGAGTTTTTCCCATATTCGTAAGTGTGATATAAATTGGTTAGATTCAGAGCAAAAGCTATCGCTACTGCCGGTACAAGCACAGCGCTCGCCTTAAAAAACCGCGCCAATTGCTTATTCCTGTAACTGTGAATAAATTGCCCGACTACATATATCAACATCATCATCGCAAAATAATATGTCATTTGCGGATGATTAGAGACAAATTGAATTGCCAGACAAATCGCTGTAACCGAAGCTCCAAGCCAGTATTTTCCCCGATAAGCCCAGATTATTCCGGCTAAGGTCGGCGGAATATATGCCAGCGTACACAGTTTCCAGATATGCCCCGCTTCGATGATGATAAAGAAATATGATGAAAAGGTATATGCAATAGCCCCTAAAATTGCCAGCCATACATTGACTTTCAAAGCTATAAACAGGACAAAAGCGCCTATCATCATCATAAACAGCAGACCTGCCGGCGAAGGCAGATACAAACACAATAAAGTCCTGATTTTGTATAACCAACTGCCGCTTGGACCGCCCGGCGAAATCTGATACACCGGCATTCCTCCGAACAAACCGTTTGTCCATAAGGTTCTTTCCCCTGTTTCTTTCGAAAAGTTACTCGATTCCTGTCCAATGCTTACACCCGTAACTATATCGTGCTGATACAGGGATTTATTCTGAAAAATTTCGGGCATAAAGTAAACTGTCGAAATAATTACAAATATCGCTATCGCCACAATATAAGGGAGATATGCTTTCAAAGATATATTCTTCATATACATATTTTATATTCTTTATCGCCCCAAAAGTACGGCATTTTTTCGGATTTTTGCATTTTTATTTGTGAAAAATGAAAATAACGTATTTAAATTACTGATAATAAGTCTGTAAAATCGTTGAAGAAAAATGTATTTTAGAGAGATTCCCGACTGTGAAAAACTTTTTTTGAGGCATTATTGTCGCATTTTTTTTTAAAGAAATTTGAATTTTTAAATCGAGGCATTCAAATGCCCTCCCGAACCGGAAAAACATTTGCATATTCGCATTTTTGTCGTACTTTTGCAAATTATTACATAATTATAATATTATGTAACTAACTGTATTAGATGAATAGGATTATTAGTAAAGAGTATTTTTCGGCAAATGTTGTAAAGTTTGAAGTAGAAGCGCCTTTGGTGGCAAAGGCTCGCCGTGCGGGGCATTTCGTGATTGTCCGCGTCGGAACAAAGGGAGAACGCGTTCCGCTTACTATTGCCGATTCTGATTTGGAAAAAGGGACGATAACGCTTGTTGTCCAGCAAGTAGGCGTTTCGTCGACAAGACTTTGCGCCCTGAACGAAGGCGATTATATCACCGATTTGGTTGGTCCCTTGGGTAAAGCTACGCATATCGAAAGATTCGGTACGGTCGTATGCGCCTGCGGAGGAGTGGGCACCGCTCCGATGCTGCCGATTGTCAAAGCTTTGCACGAAGCGGGAAATCGTGTGGTTACAGTTCTTGCCGCACGCAACAGGGAATTGATTATCATGGAAGAACAGATGCGCAAATTTTCGGACGAGCTGATTATCATGACCGACGACGGCTCGTATGGAAATAAAGGATTGGTTACTAATGGCGTCGAGACCGTTATTCTGAGAGAAAAAGTGGATAAGTGCGTAACTATAGGACCTGCCGTGATGATGAAATTTGTGAGCCTTTTGACAAAAAAATACGATATTTCTACAATCGCTTCATTAAATACTATCATGGTGGACGGGACGGGGATGTGCGGCGCATGCCGCGTTACTGTGGGCGGCGAAACCAAGTTTGTGTGCGTGGATGGTCCCGAATTTGACGCCCATCTGGTCGATTTCGACGAAATGATGATGCGCCTTAGCGGTTATCGCGATATCGAACGTTCGGATATGTATAAGGTTGAACACAAGTGCAAAGCCGGAGTAAATTGAATTTATGGAAAGAAGAAACGAACCCTGGCGCGTAGAGCTGCGCAACACAATAAAAGCAAAGGAACGAACAGATATTCGGCGTGTTCGCATGCCGGAATTAGCTCCTGACGTCCGCAGTCGCAACACCGAAGAAGTGAATCTCGGATTGACAGTCGAAATGGCGATAACCGAAGCGCGTCGCTGTTTAGATTGCGCCAAACCGAGTTGTATGGAAGGTTGCCCTGTGGAAATCGATATCCCTTCGTTCATCAAAAATATTGAGCGAGGCGAATTTTTTGAGGCGGCAAAGGTGTTGAAAGAAACATCGGCTCTCCCTGCTGTTTGCGGACGTGTTTGCCCGCAGGAAAAACAGTGCGAATCCAAATGCATTCACGTGAAAATGAAGAAAGAGGCTGTAGCTATCGGTCATCTCGAACGTTTCGCCGCCGATTACGAACGCGACAGCGGAGCAATCTCGATACCCGAAACCGCTCCTGCCAACGGGATAAAAATCGCAGTAGTCGGCTCGGGTCCTGCGGGATTGTCGTTTGCCGGCGACATGGCAAAATTGGGATACTCAATTACTGTCTTCGAGGCGCTGCACGAAATCGGCGGAGTGTTGAAATACGGCATTCCGGTTTTCCGTTTGCCTAACGAAATTGTCGATGTCGAAATCGACAATCTGCGCTCTATGGGAGTTAAGTTCGTAAATAACTGCATTGTTGGGAAAACCGTCAGCGTAGAGGATTTAAAAGACGAGGGTTTTCGCGGGATTTTCGCAGGCAGTGGAGCAGGATTGCCACGTTTTATGAATATCAAAGGTGAAAATTTGGTGGGCGTGATGTCCTCAAACGAATATCTTACGCGCATCAACCTGATGGACGCCACTGACCCCGAATCGGATACTCCGGTTTTGACAGGTAAGAATGTGGCTGTCATCGGAGGTGGAAACACGGCGATGGACTCGGTCAGAACAGCCCGCCGGCTGGGCGCCGAACGTGCAATGATTGTTTATCGCCGTTCGGAAGAGGAGATGCCCGCACGTCTCGAAGAAGTGAAGCATGCTAAAGAAGAAGGTATTGAGTTTATGACCTTGCGAAATCCTGTCGAATATCGTGGCGACGAACGCGGACGGGTTACTCAGATGCTGTTGCAGGTCATGAAACTTGGCGAACCCGACGTTTCGGGCAGACGTTCGCCCGTCGAAGTCCCCGGAGAAACGGAATTGATAGAGGTCGATGAGGTTATCGTTAGCGTAGGCGTCTCGCCCAATCCGTTGATTCCGCGTTCTGTCAAAGGATTGAATGTTAGTAAATGGGGGACGGTGATAGTAAATGAAGAGACTATGCAGTCGGATGTTCCTATGATTTTTGCCGGCGGAGATATTGTTCGCGGAGGCGCTACCGTGATTCTTGCAATGGGCGACGGACGCCGAGCGGCTAAAGCTATGGACAAATGGATTAGGGAAGTTAAAAACTAAAAACTAAAAATTAAAAGTCATTATGAAAATGCTTTTGCTTGTGGGATTGGGCGGCGCTTTGGGCAGTATGTTACGATATCTTGCAACTTGCTTCGTTACAAGCCGAATTACACGTTTTCCCGCTATTTACGGAACGTTTGCCGTGAATTTTACGGGTTGCCTGCTTATCGGTTTAGCTATCGGACTGTCGGAACGTTACGCATGGTTTTCTCCGCAAATGCGACTGTTCGTCGCAACGGGAATCTGCGGAGGATATACTACTTTCTCCGCTTTCGCCTACGAAAATATTAACTTGCTTCGAAATGGAAATTACTTCGCAAGCCTTATCTATATACTCGCAAGTGTAATCATTTGCTTTTCTGCAACTTTTATCGGCTTTTCGATTGCGGGAAAGTGAACTTTCAACCTCACTCCCTAACGAGGTTTTGGAACGGTGGAGTTATGCATGTTTCTATTGATATGAATGCCCTGAAGACACGACGGGTTCCAATTCGACAATGTCATCACGTAGATTCAGATTTCCAGACCTCAAGGAAAGATTATGGCGTCGTCGAAAACATCGTCGAGGACATCGTCGAGGACATCGTCGAAAACATCGTCGAGGACATCGTTGAAAACATCGTCGAGGACATCGTTGAGGAGACGCAATATTTTGCGTCTCTACATCGGACAACACTGTGTCGTTGAGGGCGTCGATTTGTAGAGACGCAATATTTTGCGTCTCATTGCGTCTCTACATCGGGTCGTTGAGGGCGTCGATTTTTTGCGTCTCCTCGTAGATTATGGTGTTGTTGTGTGGGTTGTTGAGGGCGGGTGTATTTGACTACGTCGATTTAAAAATTCAAATAAATTGTCGCAAACCCGTCCTTTGCGTCATTATAAGGGCGCAGCCCGAAGCAATCCGGAAAATACGAAAATTGCCGGATTTCGCACTTTTTTTTCGTAACAGGAGCAATATTCATCAGTAAACAAGAAAAGAAATTAACGAAAACAGTGAAAATATATTCTTGATTTTGAAGTTCTTTACACTTTTATTACAATTAATGAAAGAAAATATTTAAAAAAATCGTCGTTCGTATTAAAAAAATACTTACTTTTGTATCGGTTTTAATATGCTTTTTGTAATTGATTAATATGATTTTTTATGTGTAATGGTGGATTAAATAACGGACTGAAAATTTTTCAAAAATCTTGTCGTATAACAGGTGTTTTAGAGCGCTTTGGCATGGTTTTTGCACACACACACACACACACACACACACACACACACACACACACACACACACACACACACACACACACACACACACACACACACACACACACACACACACACACACACACACACAC
>JAIRLF010000023.1 GCA_031259655.1 Prevotellaceae bacterium | reverse complement strand
TTGTTTACCAAATATTCGACGGCATATTTACCGGTTCGTGGCAATCCCGAATGTTTATGCATAAATTCAAGAACATATTCGAGACTGTTTAACTTTTCATAATTTTTCAGCCTGTTTCCGATTATGAACGTGTATAGCAAGGTTTTCATCCTGAACGGCAGATATTTATGTCGTCTTAATGCATCAAGATAAAACTTGGTGCAAAACGTCATAAGCGATACATCACCGGAAAAATTTTGCCATCCCGCCGCCAAAAAATGGTCATAAAACATGTCGAGATAAACGCCTGCATATTTTCCAAATTCGGGATGCAGCAATTTCCTGATTCTTGCATTGATGGGATGTCTGTCTGTGAAATCGTCGATAGCTCTGTGCATTAACACACCTTTCCGGATAATCGGCTGTAAATCTTCGTACTTGCGTCCTTTTATCGCATCTCCGATGAAGTTGCCTATCATGAGCAACTTATTGTCTCCCGAAAGATATATGTGCGCCAAATAATTCATGTTAATCCAATACTATTTCCTCGTTACATCGCGCTTCTTTCACTTTTTCCCGCGTTTTTATTAAATTTCTTATAGCTTCCGTCCAAATCACACATGAAATGAATACGATTGAGAAAAAGAAAAGTTTTGGAGTGTTTTGTAACAAAAGACCGATACCGATATATATCACATTGATAGACAACAATATTCCCGTAGCCTGTTTATGATTGTAACCCAAAGCTAAAAACATGTGATGCAAATGATTTTTGTCCGGCGAAAAAGGCGATTTTTTATTAAATAACCTGATTATAAAGACTCTTATAGTGTCGAACATCGGTAAAACCAAAATACATATCGAAACCATCGGAACATTAATAACATGATAGGGCGGTGCGACGGAAATATTTACTTCGTTGAACGATATAGTCAAAGCAGACAATACGACGCCCAAGACTAAAGCGCCGGCGTCGCCCATGAAGATTTTGCTGCGTTTTGCAAATACATTGTATATGAAAAACGGCACAAGCGCTCCCAACAGACTGAAAGCGACCACCGATAATTGCCCGTTATTGATTAAATGGAAATATATCCCAAAAAACAGGGAAATAATTATGCCCACTCCCGACGCCAAACCGTCGATTCCGTCAATCAGGTTAATGGCATTGATTATCACGACTGTTACGAAAAACGTCAACAATACGCTGGCAAAATAAGTGATTTCGTGGACGCCAAAAAATCCGTGCAAATTTGTCAAACGAATATTTCCCAAAAATATCATGCCTGCAATACCAAACAATTCTCCCCACAATTTTCGCCGCGCCGAAATAATCATAATGTCGTCGTACAAACCGACAAAAAATAAGACTAATACGGTGAACATCAAAAATTGCATCTTGTTATCCAAACTGAAATTCGATGCTATTAGAAGCGCTAAAACAAAAGATATAAAAATTGAAATACCCCCCACATTGGGTATTCTCCCCGTATGTGAAGTTCTGTGATTTGGTTTTGCCACCAAATCTTTCTTTACTGCTACTTTTACAACTTTCGGTATAGAAGAAAAACCTATGATTAACGCAGCTACAAACGAAATTACTAATTTAATATCCATTATCCAATTTTAAACATGTCTCAAAAAACAAAATCACATTATGTTTAGTTCAATATAGATGCAATAAATTCGGATTTCGTTGCATTGAACAGTAAAAAAATTTCAATATTTAACCAACAGTATCGCTTAAATGTTAAATATGAATGGATTATTGATATGCCCATTTTATAAACCACAATTGGTTTACCGATACTCCCAAGTTTATTCGGATATAGTCTTCGTTTATCAGACCTTTGCCGCCTCTGCGTCCTACGTCTGCCGATAAAAATATTTGAGTATAGTTGTTTTTCAACGGTAATACTACGCCTGCAGTAGCGCCCATCTCCGATATTTGTTTACCGTTTATAATCAGGTTCGATTTTTCGAAATACGCGCCTGCCTGATATTGTACTCGCTGGAAATAGTTTCGTGGAGTTCTGTAGTTCGGAATGTATTCTACTCCGGCATTGATTCTGTGATTATTAGCATAGCGCATTCTTTGGTCGGGCGATTTTATATTTGCCCAATTGTGGAATTTATAATCGATTGCAACCATTTTGTAACTGTGTCCGCTGCTGTTTTGGAGAGTAAAACCGCCCCCGACATTTCGTGGCAACGAAGTGTATGAGCTTGTTTCTGTCTCTGTTGTCCCGAGCGATGAGAGTGTTTTATAATTTTTCAACTTGATTTTCGATTCGTATCCGAATACAAGCCCTGCCGAAATCGATGTGCTGGCAATTTGTTTATTATACATCAAGCCGAAATCGAACAGGATTTTATCGACTTCGGAAATTGTTTGAAGGGTTTGATTCAAAAGCGTTTCGCTTCTGTTTATTCGTCCGAAAAGATACGAAGTGTTTACTCCTGCATACAAGTATGGCAACAACTTGTATGTCGCTGTGAGATATGTTCTTGACAAACCTCCCGAACCTTCGTAATATAAGGTGTAGTTTTCGTTATTTTTTCCCTCGACGTAGCCGTCCGTTTGGATTCGGTACTGTACGTTACTGTATGGAAGGATGCCGGCAGATATTGCCAGTTTTGAAAAAATCCTCACTCCAAACGCTACTTTTTTCACATTGTCGTTATTCGCATATTCTGTTGTACCGGCAGTGGAATATCTTGACAAACTTCCCGCTAACGAAACGTCGAATATGAAAAACGAAGAATCAACCGCTATGGCAGCAGGGTTGGTATTATTCAGAAAACCTTGACGATATGTGCCTATTCCGGCATTTGCCATACCGCTGTTCAATCCGTATATTTTGCTGTCGACTTCTCCTACGCCTATCGTTGAGTATGGAGAACTTGTGCTGTGCTGGGCATAAGACAGAACACAGAACAGAGATGCAATTATAGAGGCTAAAAATCTTTTTATTTGTGTCATGTTCTATGTTCAATTTTTTTCGTTATACATATTATAATATAAATACAATTTAATTCTGTTATAGTAGGTTATATTGCCGGCGTCAATCGAATGGTCGCTGTTGCCGATAACTAACCGCTGAGTAGAGTTTTGCATTTCGTTGCTCGACAATCGCAGAGCAAGGAATAATTTTTCATCTGCCGGCGCCAGCATCTGGTTTTGCACAAACGAAGTTACATCGAAAGAGTAACGAGTATTGTCCGGAAACTGTTCGTCGACGGTCAGGCTTCCTGTCAGACTTTGCCCCTGCGAATCGGTTAAAGTCGATTCCGCTTCTCCCGATATGTTGGAGACCGAGATTGCCAGAGATGCAGGGATAGTAGTAAATTTCTGGTATGTGCCATACACGGGTTTGATTTCCAAAATCGCCTGTTCGACTATTCCATAAGTGCTTGTCAACAGTATATCGTGAAGATTGGGAAATTCTATTTTGGTATACAAGCCGTCGCCTGCAGAGATGAACGATTGGTTTCCTGTGAGATACGAATCGATTTCGTTATCTACAAACATATCAGGCAATAAATTTGTTCCTGTTCTGTCGGCAACGATGTTATTAAACTGGTTTTGTGTGTTAATGGAAAATGTCAGTGTTTTTTCTGTTTTAAATTCTTCCTGAACATGATAGTGCATGTTAATTTTGAATGTAGTATCGGCTTTGAGTCCGATGACAGTTTTGACGTCGTCGCCTGCCACGAATACCAAACCTTTGAAATAGTCCAAAAAGTTTTCGCTACTCTCAAATTCTTCCTCTTTGTTTGCGATTTTGTCGAACATTTCCTGCCCAAGCCAGTCGGGAAGTTTCACTCTTACAGGTTCGATTACTATTCCTCCGGCGACAAATATTTCCGCCGCCGTGTTGCCCGGTCGCATCGGAAAAGTTGTTTCCACCAATGGAACAGGATTATAAGCAAACGAAGTTGTGTTATAATACGTTTCGGTACCAACGACCGCGTCTTCCCGTTTTATACGTTCTTCGAGTTGATGTATAAATAAGTGCATATCGTTATTCAAAGTGTCTCCCATATAGAAACCGTTGAATCTCATTTCGATGACTAAAGAGTCAAAAAACGTATTGGTGTTCAAATCCAAAGTCGAAACGGAAGGATTCGAAACTTCGATATACGAGATTGCTCTTATTATGCCTGTCAGCGTATCGCCGGTTACGGTATTGAGGTCTTCGTATTTGCCGACAAGTATTGTTCCCTGATTATATGTAAGCGTGGAATCTACTCTGACAGTACTTAATTTGGCTTTACAACTGTCGACGTAAACCAATTTCAGGTTTGTATCGACCCAGTTTGTTCCTATTGTAAAATAGGCTTCGTTGCTGCACGACAGAACGAAAGCGCAGACTGACAGGAACGGTAGTATGATTGATAAATTTCTATTCATTCGTAAACTTTTTTTACTTATATTTATAATAACGTAACAATCAACTTTGATGCATAAACTGTAAAAAAGTTCAATTGCGGCGTTAAAGTTTTTGTATTTCTATTGTACATTGATGTCACGCGGGTCGGTTATTATTCCTGTTATTGCTGTGGCGGCTGCGACCAAAGGTCCTGCCAAAAGAGTTCGAGAACCGGGTCCCTGACGTCCTTCAAAATTTCGGTTTGAAGTACTTACGGCATATTTTCCTGCGGGAACTTTATCGTCGTTCATTGCAAGACACGCCGAACATCCGGGCTGACGTATTTCGAAACCTGCTTCGTTCAGGATAGCGACCAAACCTTCTTCGATGATTTGCTGCTCGACTTTTTTGGAGCCCGGGACAATCCATGCGGTGATATTTTCCGCTTTTTTCTTTCCTTTGACGAAATCTGCAAACGCCCTGAAATCTTCGATGCGTCCGTTTGTGCAACTGCCAAGAAATACGTAATCAACCGATTTGCCTAACAATTGTTCGCCGGGATGGAATCCCATGTAATCCAGCATTTTTTTAAACGACGATTTCGATGCGTCTTCAATTTGGTCGATTTCGGGAATATTTTCCTTCACGGAAATACCTGCACCCGGATTTGTTCCGTATGTTATCATCGGCGAAATGTCGGAGGCGTCGAAAACTATTTCCTTGTCGAATATGGCGTCATCGTCGGTTTTGAGATTTTTCCAACGTTCGACAGCCTTGTCCCAATCGGCGCCTTTCGGCGCATACTCTCTGCCTTTCAGATAATCGAAAGTTTTCTCATCGGGGGCAATCATTCCGCCTCTTGCGCCCGCCTCGATACTCATATTGCACACAGTCATACGCTCTTCCATACTCATATTGCGTATTGTTTCGCCGGCGTATTCGATGAAATATCCTGTAGCGCCGCCCGTCCCGATTTTGCTGATAATATACAGTATGACGTCTTTGGCTGTAACGCATTTACCTAATTTGCCATCAACGGTTATTCGCATTTTCAGCGGTTTAGGCTGAAGAATACATTGTGTGGCGAGCGTCATTTCCACTTCGCTTGTCCCGACGCCGAAAGCAACGCACCCGAAAGCGCCATGCGTAGAAGTATGGCTGTCGCCGCAAACGATTGTCATTCCGGGCAATGTGAGCCCGTTCTCCGGACCGATGACGTGTACGATTCCGTTTTTTTCGTGTCCTAATCCGAAAAACGGCAAGCCAAATTCTTCTGCATTTTTCTTCAATGTTTCGAGTTGATGCCTTGAGATTGCGTCCTTTACGGGTTTATCCTGCTCTAAAGTCGGGGTGTTGTGGTCGGCTGTGCAGAACGTATTTTGCGGACGAAAAACTTTCAATCGCCTGTTTCTTAAACCGTCGAACGCTTGCGGACTTGTAACTTCGTGACAGTAATGCCTGTCGATGTATAATTGTACGGGACCGTCCTCTATCGACGAAACGATGTGAGCGTCCCAAATCTTGTCAAAAAGGGTTAAAACCTTCATCTACTATAATTTAATTACATTCATTTCGGATGCAAAAATAAGCAATTTGTTTGAACTACACACTATTTTTCTGATATCTTAATGCCGTATATAGAGTGATTGTACTGATTTATTGAAACTTCAATGCTGTGATTTTTTTTAATCGACAAGGGAAAATAATGGTCGTAAGTCGTAATTTAAATAAATTGAGCGACGTTATTTGGCAATTTTTAAAATTGACAATAGAAAGTAGAGACAATTGCCTTTTTTATCAACAAAAAAGTCAGCCAAGACGGGTTCGATGTAGTTCCGGACGGGCTTGATGCAGTTCCTGTATTATACCACAACTTTTATTTGACGGGATTACTCGTCAGTAAACCTATTGTACGTCCTTTATTGCCTGTGGCACAATAGAACATGTAAAAAGTACTGTTTTTCGGATTGTAGACCAATGAAATCTTGTGGGCATGCTGTTTATCCAGACCCGATGGATGGCCTCCGGCTTTGTAAAGCGGTTCGGGGTCGGCAGTCCAGTGTACTAAATCGTACGAAAAAGCAATCATGATATGCGCTCCGCCTTTGCCAACGCCGAAATAGAACATCGTCCAATGGTCGCCGTCACGAAAAACTTTTGCATCGGATGAAAAATCAGAGTCATAACCTCCCGGACGGTTACTGATAACCGGATTAAAAGGATAACGAACCCAGTGGATTAAATCGTTCGACAAGGCAAGTCCCAACTTTTCAATGCCTCCCTGAGCAGCATTGTAGAAGTTGTAATAAGCGCCGTCGTGCTCTACTAACCATGGCTGATATATGCAATCTTTTTCCCATTCCTTACAGTCTTTTTGATATATCGAAAGTACGGGTTCGTCGGAAGCGCGCGTCCAGCGAAAACCATCGAGGCTTGTCGCAACGCCTTCATAGCCGGGACGTAATTCGTAGCCTCCCTGTCGTGGATAACAACCGTAGAGCGTCCAGTATTTTTCGTCGTTTTTTTGGAGCGTACGAGGCGCCTTGATATCCCAACTGTCATACAGATAAGCGCCTATAACGCAGCCGCCATGATCAAACTCACCTTCTTTTCCGAATCCCATAGCGAGTTTCGGTTTTTTCCAGTGAATAAGGTCATCGCTTTCCACGACAAAAGAATTATACCCCCGACTGTTGAATCCGATGAAACTCATGTACCAGACATCGGGATTGTCCGGCGTTTGATATACACACGGAACATCATAACTGTGAAAATCTTCCGCTTCGGGAATTTTATAATCCGAAGGAATTATCGGGTCAGGATAATACGTCCAATTACGATAAGGCGCACTCCACTGTTTCATCGTCTCGTTGTCCACCGGTTGCGCCGATTCTTTTGTCGGTTGAGCATTTGCGCTATACACATAAAACACTATGCTGCACGCTAAAATAAAATATTTCATATCATTCATTCATTTATTTATTTTAATTCACTGTTGTTGATTTTTCAGGATATCGCATACCTGTTTTATCGAAATGCCTGTAAATTTGGCAATATCTTCCACAGAAAAGCCTTGTTCAAGGGCGTTGAGGACTACTTTAGTATATGTTTCCATTTCACCTTTTTCCAGTCCTTCTTCCCATCCTTCCAACTTGGCATATTCGGTAAACAGACCTAAACTTTGCGTATCCATGACACTGTTGTTATACGGTTATACAATTGAATCATAAAAACAACATTCACTGTTGTCTATTTTTCAAGATATCGCATACCTGTTTTATCGAAAGTCCTGTTAATTTGGCAATATCTCCTATAGAAAAGCCTTGTTCGAGGGCGTTGAGGACTACTTTAGTGTGTGTTTTTTCCTCGCCTTCTATCCGTCCTTCTATCCGTCCTTCTACCCGTCCTTTTTCTATTCCTTTTTCTATTCCTTTTTCTATTCCTTTCTTTTCGCCGATTTTGCAGCCTTCCATCTTGGCGTACTCGGTAAACAGACCTATATTTTGCAGGTCTAAAACACTGTTGTTATATGCTTTCATTTCTTCCGGTGTTAATTTATTTGTTCGTAATATATTATCATATAAGTCGATGAATAATTCATCTTCAATTTCGGCAGGTCGTTCCTGCAGAGTCTCTGCATGTTTTATGGTATATAACCAAAAATCCAATCGAGTTTTCAATTCTTCGTGTTTTTTGTTGAATTTTGTCAAGTCCACTATGATCAAATTCAATTTTTCCGAATAAGTTATATTGGTTTCCAGACTTACCAAACGAATCCAATCTATGACAGTGTTTTTTGAAGTTTCACCTTCTTTAATCATCGGGAAATTGACGATTGCAATGAAATAGACCGGATTCATCGCATAATAATTTGCCGGCAATTGATTTTTGTTTTTTTTACCTCTGGATTTTCGAGTAGGTAGTTGTCCTCGAATAAGATAAGTGTTATAATAAATTGACCTTTCGACAAAATTCATCGGGCGCGCATTCTGCATTTCTATAACAATATCTTCGCCTTTGTTGGTTCTGCAACGTGAATCAACGATAACTCTGTGTTCGTTCTCATACTCGCCCAATTGCTCGACAGGTAAAAACGAGATAGAAGTGATGCTAAAGTTTTTCTCCCTGCGCGATATCACTTCTTTCGCAAAAGACATCATCATTGCCGGATTATAGAATACTCTTTTAAATCCGAAATCGGTACGCACGTTAATGAATGCGCTCAATTCTTCCTCGTCGGATTTTTGTTTATCGCTATCATATTTATCATCATCTTCCATGACTCCGTTTTTTTGTCATTAAATTCGAATGCAAAGGTAATACTTTTATTATATATGCCAATTTAAGTCGCCAAATTCGGCATATATTTATATGTATGACAACAAAATTTATCTTTGATAATTGGTTGTAAACCACATTATATTTGATGTTGATGAAAGATTTTTCGTAAAAAAATCGCGTTAATTATCGTCGATTCCAAAATTTGATGTAAATTTGAGGCGAATTTTTAATGAAAAAATAAGGAAAAATGAAAAAAATTGGTGTTATAATTTTGTCTTGTTGTTTGGTTTTCACCTCGTGCGTAACCTCGAAAAAGTATAAGGAACTGGAATCGAAGTACCACAAACTGCAAAACAATTATGAAAATCTCGATGTGAAATCGAAAGAACAGACTAACAAACTCTCGCAATTGAGCGATGATATTTCTAAATTAAACAAGGATTTAGATGCAGCAAAAGACCAAAACAGAATCTTAAAAAAGCAGTATGACGATTTGCAAGCCGTTCAGAAAAATCTCTCAAACACTTCGCAAAAGGAAATGCAGGATTTGCTGAAAAAAATTCAGCAAAGCGAAGAATCGTTACAACAAAAAGAAGACGAGCTAAGAGAAAAGAATAAGAAGTATATGGAGTTGCAGGCAGCTATGGAGAAACAGGCTGAAGCTTTGGCGACACTCAAGCAAAAAGTTGCCGATGCTTTGATTGGTTTCGAAGGTAAAGGACTGTCGGTGGTTCAGAAAAACGGCAAAGTATATGTTTCCGTTGACGAAAAGTTGCTGTTCAAATCCGGCAAATGGAACATCGAAAAGCCCGGACTGGAAGCCTTGGCTGAGGTCAGCAAAATACTTGAGCAAAACACCGATATCAACATAGTTGTCGAAGGGCATACCGACAATGTGAAATATTCGGGTACGGGCGCTTTGAACGACAATTGGGATTTGAGCGTCAAAAGAGCTACCACCGTTGTTCGTACTCTCCTGAAAAATACTGCAATCGACCCGAAAAGAATAACTGCCGCAGGACGCGGCGAATTTGTCCCCTTAGATACAAACGAAACAACCGAAGGCAGACAAAAAAACAGGAGAACGGAAATTATCCTTACTCCGAAATTCGACGAACTGTTAGATATTTTGAATCAATAAAATGATAAATAAACGGGTCTTAAAATTTTGTAAAAACAAATATGTAGTCACTGTTGTGGTATTTTTTGTTTGGGTTATGTTTTTCGACGAAATCACTGTCTCCAAATGGGTGAAGCAAAAAATGAATAACAAGAAAATTATCGAAGAAATCGAACTGTTAAACAAACAAAGCGAAGATTTGGAACAACGGCTTAAATATAAAGATAATAAAGACAGTATAGAAAAGTATGCGCGTGAGAATTTCTATATGAAACGAAGTAATGAGGTTATATACATATTTGATTGATTTGGGGAATTTTTCGATTTTTGACTTAACATTCTTTACTGCAATTATTATAGCTGTAATCAGCGGATTTATAAAAGGATTTGTGAGGCAATTGCTTGGTTTACTCGGTATTTTCGCCGGTACGTATTGTGCGTATGTACTGTCGTTGAGATTGAGCGAATGGTGGCATAGCCATTTTAATGTGGACGCCAAAGTAACGCAAATCGTAATATTTATTATTGTGGCGTCAGTGATTTACATTCTTGTGATATGGCTCGCCATATTGTTGGGCAAATTGTTGAAGATGGCTATGTTGAGCTGGGTAAACCGGCTGTTCGGAATGCTTTTCGGCGCAATCAAAGTGATAATCATTTTCTGCGCTTTGGCATACGCTATCTACTATCTGAAACAGACAGGCGTAGAAATCAAAGATATCGACAAATCGCTTGCATACGATTATCTTGTCGCAATCGCCGACATTATATTTTTATTTTATGCTACATAAACAGACAGGTAAAAATTCGGCGCTTTTGATACTGTGTTTAGCCTCGTTTTTAGTTCCGTTTATGGGTTCGGCGATTAATTTGTCCTTGCCTCAGATAGGTCGTTCGTTTTCGATGGGAGCGGTGTCGCAAAGTTGGATTGCAACGATTTATCTCATTGCAGCAGCGATATTTCAAGTGCCTTTCGCCCGTTTGGCTGATTTGGCCGGACGCAAAAGAATATTCGTGTATGGTCTTGCACTGTTCGGCGTTTCTACATTTTTATGCGGACTGTCGTTGTCGGGGACAATGCTGATAGTGTTAAGGGCATTGTCGGGTATGGGTTGCGCAATGATGTTCGGGACAAGTATGGCAATTCTTGTGTCGGTATTTCCACCCGCCCATCGCGGAAAAGCAATAGGAATCAATACCTCCGTCGTGTATTTTGCATTAGCTTCGGGACCGTTTTTAGGAGGGTTACTCACACAACATGCCGGCTGGCGAAGTCTTTTCCTCATTATCGGTGTCTTCGGAATTATTGTAGCGATATTTGCTACGCTAATAATCAAACAGGAATGGGCGGAGTCGAAAGGCGAACATTTCGATTATTTCGGGTCTTTCATCTATGCAACAGGGTTATTCGGACTTATATTCGGCTTTTCGGAATTGCCCGGCATCTGTGGATTCGTCTTTATAGCAACGGGCATAATCTGTTTTATTATCTTTGTCGTATACGAATTGAAAAGCAGACAGCCGATTTTCAACGTTCGTATTTTTTCGGGTAACAAAATATTCGGATTATCGTGTCTGTCGGCGCTAATCAATTACGCCTGCACTTCGGCTGTCGCTTTTATGTTGAGCTTATATTTGCAATATATTCGTGGGTTTACTCCTCAAAATGCCGGACTGATACTTATTGTTCAGGCTTGTGTGCAATGCGTTGTTTCGTTTTATGCCGGTCGGTTGTCGGACAGGATGAATCCGGCGACACTTGCAACTGCAGGTATGGGAATTATTGTTGCCGGTTTGGCAGGGCTGATTTTTGTTTCGCCCGACACATCGATAATCTTTATTGCTTTGCTGCTGTTTTTACTTGGATTCGGTTTCGGACTGTTTTCATCTCCCAACTCAAATGTGATAATGAGTTCCGTCGCTCAAAAATACTACGGACAAGCTTCGGCAACGATGGGTACTATGCGCCTCACCGGACAGGCTTTCAGTATGGGAATCGCAACAATGGCTATTTCGCTGTCTCTTGGAAACAAAATTATAACCTCCGAATTACATGCGGATTTTATGAAAAGTTTCCATATCACATTTATAATATTCGCAGCGCTCTGCGTAGCCGGAACTTATACTTCGTCGTTTAGAATGAAAAAATCATAA
>JAIRLF010000390.1 GCA_031259655.1 Prevotellaceae bacterium | reverse complement strand
AACAGAACAGAACAGAACAGAACAGAACAGAACAGAACAGAACAGAACAGAACAGAACAGAACAGAACAGAACAGAACAGAACAGAACAGAAACCAAAGAAGAAAGAAGAGAGAAGAGAGAAGAGAGAACGTCACGAACATTCGTCGACGAACTGCGAACAATAGGGCAGTTACATTCAAAAAAACCAAAACGACTATTTTTATGTTTCGCGGAGAACAAAATCCCCGAAACTTCATTTCTATTTTATTTAAAATTAGTTAAATTATGAGGAATTTATTATTTTTATCAACAGCCCGCAGGAATTTAGCGGGTAAGAGATTGAAAAGACAATCTCGCATGGTATCCGGAAATTTTTCCGGAGTGATGAATTTTGTAAAAAAATCGTCCCTCGTGTTAGTCTGCTTTTTGATGAGCGCAGGGTTGATTTTTGCACAAAACAAACAGGTAACCGGTTTAGTGAAAGACAATACCGGAGAACTTGTTATAGGAGCTTCGGTTGTTGTCAAAGGAACATCCATAGGAATACTTACCGATTCCAACGGAAAATTCTCGCTTGATGTTCCCGAAGCGGCAACAGTGATAGTTGTCAGTTACATCGGGTTTAAAGAAAGAGAAATAGATGTAGCTCCGTATTTGGAGATTATTCTGGAACCTGATGTATCGGCTTTGGACGAAGTAGTTGTTGTGGCGTACGGAACAACAAGGAAAAGTTCGTTTACAGGGTCGGCGGCTGTAATCGACAATAAAAAGTTGGCGAAACGAACAGTCTCGAATGTAACCAAAGCATTGGACGGACAGGTGCCGGGAGTGATTTCGACTTCCGGAGGCGGACAACCGGGAGACGGCGCTACTATACGAGTGCGCGGTTATGCCTCCATTAACGCATCTTCTGCGCCTCTGTACGTTGTGGACGGTATTCCGTTCAACGGTTCCATCAATTCGATTAACCCTGCGGATATCGAATCGATGACCGTGCTGAAAGACGCTTCCGCCGGAGCCCTGTACGGAGCGCGTGGAGCTAACGGGGTTATCATCATTACTACAAAACGGGGCGTTACCGGACAGGCGGACGTGAATTTTAAAGCCACTTACGGCTGGTCTTCGCGCGCGCTCAAAAGGTACGACATGGTTAACCAGAAAGAGTTCGTTCAACTGACATACGAAGCTTTGCGTAACGGTTACGTTTTCAACAACAACTATTCATGGGATGCGGCTAAAGCGCAGGCGACAGCCGATTTAGGTTCGACGATGGGTGGAGAAATCTACAATCCGTTTAAGAATTACACATGGCAAACAATCATCGACCCGGCAACGGAACAGGTACGGACTGACGCTGTCGCTGCATGGGACGAAAATTGGATGGATGCAGTTTCGAACGAAGCGGCTCCACGTCAGGAGTATCAGTTTTCGATAAGAGGCGGAAACGATAAAACGCAGAATATGTTTTCGTTCGGTTATTTGAAAGAAGAAGGCATATTGAAAAACACCGATTTTCAACGTTTCAGCGGGAGAGGCTCTATCGATTATCAAGCGAAAGAATGGTTGAAATCGGGGTTGAATACTTCCGTTTCGATGAGCAAACAAAATTATTCGCTGTACACCGGTTCTTCTAATTCCAATGTTTGGTATTCCGCTCAGTTTATGGGTCCGATTTATCCCGTTTATCAGAAAGACGCCGATGGAAAAGATGTATTGGATGCTTCGGGTCAAAAACAGTTCGATTATGGACAGGGACGCCCTAAATTGTCGAACTTCAGTTCGCTTGCTACATTGTACGACGACAAATCTAATACCGACAACGACAATGCAAGCACAAGAGCATACATTGCGTTAGGCTCGGACAAAGATGATTACGGCATTCTTAAAGGTCTTAAATTCACCGTCAATTTAGGCGCCGATTACAGATCGCAAAGCATAATGTACTATTACAATATGTTTCATGGAAACTTTGCGAGCAATGGCGGAATAATGTCAAAATACCGTACTCGTCTGTTGAGTTATACATTCAATGAACTGCTTACATATAAAAGGCAATTTGGCGACCATAATATCGACGTGCTTGCAGGACACGAAAATTATGTCTACCAGTATAATCTTTTATACGGTCAAAAAAGCGGTTTGATTGAGGGAATATACGAACTGGATCCGGCAACCAAAGTCGATGATGCGGGTTCGTATCAATACGATTACCGTATCGAATCGTATTTAGCGCGTTTGAATTACAATTTCAAAGAAAAGTATTATTTGGACGCAAGTTTCCGTAGCGACGGTTCTTCCCGTTTCTATAAGGATAATCGTTGGGGTTCATTTTGGTCGGTTGGCGCAAACTGGCGTATTTCCGAAGAAAATTTCCTGAAAGATAATGTTGAATGGATAAACAATTTGTCGTTGAAGGCAAGTTACGGAGCTCAGGGAAACGACGATATTCTCAATTCGGCGGGTTCTTCGGATTATTATTTGTGGCAAAGTTTTTATGATTTGACCTGGCCTAACGCAACCTTAGGCGGAGCTGTTGTATCTTCGCTCGAAAACAGAGATGTTACATGGGAAAAGAACTACAATTTCAACACCGGTATCGAAGCCAAACTGTTGGATAACCGTTTAGACCTCACGTTCGAATATTTCAGCCGAGATACTAAGGATTTGTTACTTTCGTTCCCAATGGCTCTTTCGACAGGGTTTTCGGGCTACAACGCTAACATCGGAGATATGTCGAACAAAGGCTTTGAAGCAAGTGTCAGCGGATTGATTATTGATTCGGAATTAAAACTGCGACTGAATTTGAGCGCATCTCAGGTTAAGAATAAAGTAACGCGTTTGACGGAAGAATCCGACGTTATCACTTCGGGAATCCGCGTTATCGAAGTAGGAAAAGAAATTTATACCTATTATATGTCTAAAGCGGCGGGCGTCGACCCCGTAACCGGAGCGCAGTTGTACCATGCATACGATAAAGACGATGACGGTAATATTATTAAAGAATATATCACCGACGACTATCAGAAGGCGGCAAATTCCAAATATTATTTAGGCAGCCGTATTCCAAAACTGTTTGGAAGCATTGGCGCCGAAATAACTTATCGGGGAATAGATTTTTCGGCTCTGACTACGTATTCGATTGGAGGAAAAGTATATGACGATTTGTATAACGGCACAATGAATGTCATGTACAATGGCGACACCTGGCATAAAAACAAGTTACGGCGCTGGCAAAAAATCGGCGACATAACCGATGTGCCGCGAGCTATGCACAATCCCGCATATGCCACAAACGATAATTCTCTGATAGACGCGTCTTATTTCGCTATAAAAAATATTACCTTAGGATATACTCTTCCTCAAAAATGGTTGAAACAGGCTAAAATAAATTCGGTGCGCATATTTGCTACATTAGACAATTTTATGCTGTTTTCAAAACTTGACGGCATGGACCCTCAGTATAATTTTTCGGGAAGCACAAGTTATGTATATACTCCATCGAAAACAATTTCCGCAGGTATTGATATTCACTTTTAAAAATTAAAAAGACATGAAAAGAATTTTATATATATTTATTATAAGTCTTACAGCGTTTTTTGCAACAAGCTGTAATGAGGAGTTTTTAGAGACCACGCCGACGACAAAGATGTCGGGCGATGGCATGTTCAGCACAGGTACTGCTGCATTAGTCCCTTTAAATGGTATTTATAGACTAATGTACACGCAAGGCTGGTCAACAACGGGGAATACCCAACAATGCGACGGATTGACCGCATGGAATTTGATGGCTGACGTGATGGGCGAAGATATGGTTATGAAAGCGCAGGGTAGCGGATGGTATTGGTTTGACTGTATTTATAACGTAAAATCAAGATATACCGCCAGCACTTGGCGTTCTTATGATTTATGGAACGGATATTATACTCTAATTTCGAACGCCAATTATATCATTGCAGCAGAAGAAACAATGGAAGGCGACCCTAAAGACGTTAATTATGTGATAGGGCAGGCTTACGCTATTCGCGCCTATTGTTACCACTATCTGGCGATGATGTTTTCGCGCACATACAAGGGACATGAGAACGAACCCTGTGTGCCGCTTTATACGGAACCAAGCGTTGCCGGCACTCCGGGCAAACCGCGTGCAACGGTTAGCGAGGTTTATACGCAAATTCGTGCCGATATCGACAAGGCTGTAGAATTGCTGAAAGATTCGCATGTGCAAACACACAAAACGCATATCGATTACTATGTCGCAAACGGTATCAAAGCCCGTATTTGCCTGACAACAAACGAATGGGCAGAAGCGGTAAATGCCGCCAAAATTGCGCGTTCGAACTACAAGATTGGACAGGGAACAGATTTGACCTCCGGAATGAACGACATTACATTGTCCAATGTAATGTGGGGCGCCGAAATTATTGATACGCAGACTCCGGGTTGGGGTCCGTTCCTGTACCACATGGATGCTCTTTCGATGCTTCCCGGCACTCAAAATTATGGATACAGAGCTCCCAAATGTATTAATGCGCTTCTTTACGACAAAATGGGTGAAAACGATATCCGCCGTCAATGGTGGGAACCAAACAGCACTGATATAGATGGGGATGCAGCTCTTTCGAGTTATCTTCAAGTGAAATTCCGTTTTTCGGACCCTACTACATCTTTGGGCGATAAAATATGGATGCGTATGGAAGAGATGTATCTTACGGAAGCCGAAGCGCTTTGCCGTCAGGAACAGTATGCGTCTGCGCAAGAAGTTCTGAAAGAATATATGGCTAAGCGCAACCCCGATTACAACACAACTAAAACGGGTAACAGCTTAGGCGCGCTCACTACCGACGAAACAGGCTCTCTGTTAGAGGAAATTCTGATACAGCGCCGTATCGAACTGTGGGGCGAGTATGGACGTATTTACGACATCAAACGGTTGAAACAGGGATTTAGACGTACGGAAGAAATGGGATGGCCCGCATCAACATTGATTAACGGTACAAATACGCAAAATCCCGAAACATACGCATGGGTGTTGACTATCCCTCAGGCGGAATTTGATGGTAATTCGAGTTTGGATGCTACAAAAGACCAAAATCCAACGGGAGATAATTAAATAATTAATTATAAATAAAATATGAATTATATGAAAAAGTTTAATATTTTTATCGGAATAATTTGCAGTTTGTTTTTGATTACAACTGCATCGTGCGACCAGGAGAATGTCGGCTCTATATATAATGTAGAGAACGAGTATGTCACTTTTATGGCGAACCTTGGAACCAGTTTCACGATTCCCTCAACCGAAACAAGTTTCGACTATCAAATTGCGAGGGGTAATCTGCAAGGAAGACTGGAGCTACCCATCACGGCAGAATATGACAAAGATGCTATCAGCGTTCCTTCGAGCGTCGTTTTTGAAGACGGTTCGGAAACAGCGACCTTAACTATATCGCTGGAAAATACGACAGTCGGAACAAGATACCCGATTACGCTGTCTTTCGATTCGATAAAATCCGCTCTGACCGGAAAGTTCAAAACAACTATAAGCATTATGAGAGATTATGTATATGAACCGGTCGGAAAAGGATTATGGCTCGACGGGATAGTTGCAGCTGCTTATGGCGCGCCTACCGATCCATATCCGGTGGATGTACAGGTAAGTACGGACGGCACTCATTACAGACTGGTGAACCCATACGGATTAGGAGTTTACGAATATACTGCGGAAGGAGAAACGACTCGCAATCCTGCTTATCTGGTCATTGATGTTACAGACCCCGATAATGTGATAATGGAAGAACAAGGAATCGGTATTGATTGGGGATATGGAGAGATTTTTGTAGCTCCATCTCCATCGGCAAATCCTCCTAAAGCAACATTTGTCGGGAAAAATATCAATTTCCCCGCACAATCTCTTGCTGTAGGAGAAAGAGATTATAATAACGGAAATGTATTCGGTTATGCAACAGAGTGTAATTTGGAATTGCCTTGATGTAAATTGACTCATTAAATAGATTTTAGTTATAAAAAATGGGAAGTTGTCTAATTTTGTTTAGGCAACTTCTTTTTTTCTCACCTGATGAAAAATTTTTTCTCACTTGATGAAAATTTACGGCTCACCTGATGAAAATTTTTTTCTCACCTGATGGAAATTTACGGCTCACCTGATGGAAATTTTTTTCTCAC
>JAIRLF010000386.1 GCA_031259655.1 Prevotellaceae bacterium | reverse complement strand
AAACTCAACACGCAGGATACTTTCACGCCCGAGCCGTTCAACAGACGAGCCGCCAATCCCACATCACAGGGACGAACACACATGCTCGCTACTTTTTCGCGAATACACATCGCTGCATTTTTTTCAATATCGGCTACCGTCATGTCGGGTTTCAACACCGCATGGTCGATAGTAGCCGCAACTTCTGCTCTTGTATAATTTTTCATGTCTCTATTTAATGGGGTAAATCATTCTTTATTATTACGTTTCTTTTTGGCGGGGAGTTCTCAAAAAGATATTTCAAGCCCGTCTAAAATTTTCTTTTTAAAAATTTCGTATTCTTCGTCTACTTTTGTCTCCCTGACGTCTTCATTCTGTGTTTCCATAATATTCTTTAAAATTCATTGAATCTTAATTCATCATCAATAAATGTTCCTGTATTCCGATGCTTTCGGCTATGAGTTCCTGTTTACCTGCCGAATTATCCAATATTATAACACCATCTACAATGGGCGTGTAAAGTCGAATAAATTTTTAATTCCCCGAATATCAGTGCATTTCGCGTCCACCGGTGATGTTTATTGCCTGTCCTGTCATATAGTCGGCTCCGGCAGAAGCCAGGAACGCTGTAACAGCAGCCACATCCCGCACGGTAGCCAATCGTTTCAGCGGTATTTTTGCTGTAAATTTTTTCACCACCTCATCCTTCGACATTTGCAGATTCACTGTATATCCTGCGGAGACATTCGCCCACACGCCCGAATTGTCTGTAATGCCTGGACATACGCAATTTACATTGATGTTATAATCGGCAAGTTCGTATGCAAGCGCCTGTGTGAAAGAGATAATCGCACCTTTGGCAGCACAATAGTGACTCATCAGCGCCGAACCGGTTTTTCCCGATTTCGAGGAATAATTGATAATCTTTCCATAATTGTTTGCTTTCATTTGCGGAACAACATATTTGGTGAGAAGAAAAGTTCCTTTACAGTTCACAGCAAACATCTTATCCCATTCTTCTTCGGTAAGATCTTCGACCAGACTCTGACCCACGATTCCCGCTACATTAATTAAGATGTCGACACGTCCATACAGTTCGAGAGTAAAATCCACCACTTTCTTAACCTGTTCGGCATTAGTTATATCGGCAGCCATACCTGCGCAACCTAATTCCGATGCGGCAGCCTGCACCTGTTCTTCTTTCAAATCGGTAATCACAACAGCTGCGCCATTTTCTGCCAATTGCTGAGCGACAGTCTTGCCGATAGCGCCTGCCGCTCCCGTAATGAGCGCTATTTTTCCCGTAAAATCTATAATCTTCATGTTTTTCTATTTGATTGTCCGGTAAAAATATTCCGTCGGAAAACAAAACTATTCCCGACGGAATAAATTACCTGAAAAATTCTCCATCAATTTATTTTCCCAAAAAATAGTCGTTAATTGATTTAACCTGATGACGGACAGAACCGTTATCGTGCACATTAGCCACTTCGGTGATAATAGCGCCCTGAGAACCTGCAAACTGCCAGTGATGCGAGAACACTTTCGACAGCGGAACAAACTCGCCCGGCAGCGTTTTCACTACATTTTTTACTGTCACTCCGCCTGTGTGCGAAGCCGGAATTTTGATTTCGTGGAACGAAGCCAGATTGTCTTCGCCTTCGCCAACGATGTAGCTCAAGCCGTTACGCACAAGCCAGCCTTCCATTTTCGCCGGCAAATCGTTTGCTGGTTTTTCGTGCCAGTGTTCAGGCAGCATCTGGTTGGGTAACAGAAATATATCCTGCAACATATATTTGTCTTTCGTGTCGTTGACGTACATGATAGCCGCAAGTCCCACTTCCGTAAAATGCCCTGTTCCATAGTCGCTTACCCACAGTTGTGCACGAGTTTTATCGGTAACGGGATAATTGTAATACTTCATCAGGCGAAGAACAGCGTCCTTGCCTGCTTCCTCGTTAAATTTGCCGTCGGTATAGAAATCCGCATTGTTGAATTTCAACGAATCCTTTTTGTGACAGCATTCTCCAACTGACAGTTTTTCCTTTTGGCAACAGCCTTCAGTCTTTTCTTTTTTGCAACAGTTTTCACCTTTGTCTGTCGTCTTCTTTCCTTGCGAACACGATGCAAGCGCTACTACGCACATAATCACTAAAACAAAATTTTTCATACCTTATAAAACAATTTAATTATTAATTAATCACAAATTTTCAATATAATTAGAATATTCGGCTTTTCGACGAATGCTCATAATAATCGGGATTGTTGCCTAAAATATCCAGCACTGGCTGACTGATTTTGTCAATCAAAGCCTCTGTTTCGTCCGATATGTCAAGTGAACAAGCTTCAACATTCATTTTCAACTCGTTTATATTGCGCGAACCTACCAAAGTGGACGCCATAAACGGTTTTTTCAGTATCCATGCGATTGCTAACTGTGCAATGTGCAGATTAAGGTCGGCAGCGATTTCGCGCAGTTTATCAACAACTTCAAACAATTCTTTTTCTGCTCCTGCCTCGCCGTGACGCGATGTTCCGGCTCCCCGAAAATCGGGATAATGACGCGAATGCGCCTGATGGGGAGGCACATCGTCCGGAGTTTTGTAGATTCCGGCGAGCAGTCCCTGCTGCAATCCCATCGAACCGATGATGCTGATACTGTTTTCAATACAATAGGGTGCGATTTCGGCTTCGATAGCGCGTGAAACAATGTTGTACGACATTTCGTTGACATCAATCTGCACGCCTGTACGAACGACTTCTTCCATTTGCGTACGTCCGAAATTGCTCATTCCGATTGAGCGTATCAATCCTTCCTTTTTCAGTGCATCGAGTTGAGCGTATGCTTCTTCGATAGTAGGAGGCGCTTCGATTATACTCTTGTCGGAAGTAAAATGTTCAACCGCCAACTTATTGATAGGCCAGTGGAGCATATACACGTCAAGATAATCCATTCCAAGCCTGTCGAGGCTTTCGACACAATGTTTGCGAACATTGTGGCAATTCGAGGGACCGATTTTCGAAATCACTACAGCCTTGTCCCTGTATCCTTTAAGAGCCTTGCCGAGCGAACGTTCGCTTTCACCGCCGTTATACATTTCAGCCGTGTCGAATGTGTTCACGCCCAAATCAAGAGCGACATGCACAACATCGTCCACGTCTTTCTGGGACTGTTCGCCCCAATATTCGCCGCCACCAAATGGCCAACATCCAACTGTCATTGCCGATACTTCTATATCCGACTTTCCAAGTTTTACTTTCTTCATATCAATTCAAATTTAATGCGCAAAGATACTTTATTTTTAATATATCGAACAAATTTTTATTGAACTATATAACTCATAACTATTCACGTCGTGATATTACCGAAATTCACAACAAAACTATTGCTTATTATCCTAATAAGGATGCAGAATATGATTAAAAAAGGCGGACTAATACAGACCGCTTTTTACTTATATTTCTGTAAAACCCGGATTAATTTCCTGTGTCGCTAAACGGTTGTTACGTCGATTACTATATCCTTGTCAAATTCCACTTGTGTGATTTGACAAATGAAATGTGGATCTGTTTTTACTCGAAAAACAAAATTCACAGCAGTCCGTATTTTTTCATTTTATTGAACAGTGTTTTTCTACTGATATTAAGAGTATTGGCGGTCAATGTTCTGTTATAGTTACAACGTTTGAGAGTTTCTTCGAGTAAGTTTTTCTCCACTGCCGAATTAGTTTTACGGATGATATTTGTCGGATAAATATCCTCGTTCAAGAGTTCTGCTTCGATAGACATAGGATAACCTTTGATGCGCATCGGTAACTGTTCGACGTCGATAACGCCGTTTTGCGACAGAATCATAGCGCTTTGCATAGCATTTTCCAAATCACGGATATTGCCGGGCCATTCGTACTGTATCAGTTTATTGATAGCCTGTTGAGTGATACCTGCAACGTTCACGTCCAAAATTTTGTTATACTTGGCTATGAAATAATCGGTCAATTGCGGAATATCATCTCGACGTTCGCGCAACGGAGGGACTTGTATAGTAAACACATTGAGTCGGTAAAGCAAGTCTAAACGAAAAAGTCCCTGCCTGACTTTTTCTTCCAGATTACGGTTTGTAGCGGCGATGATTCGAATATCCACCGCTACAGGATTTTTGCCTCCAACGCGAGTGATAGTCCTGTTTTCTAAAGCGCGCAGGAGTTTCACCTGAGCTTCGAGCGGCAGTTCGCCGATTTCGTCGAGGAACAGCGTACCTTCGTTAGCCTGTTCGAAAGCTCCTCGATGCATTTCCTTAGCATCGGTAAAAGCGCCTTTTTCGTGACCGAACAGTTCGCTTTCGACCAAAGATAAAGGTATAGCTCCGCAATTAAGCGTCACCAAAATCTTGTCCGAACGTTGGCTGAAACTGTGTACAGCGCGTGCAATGAGTTCCTTTCCTACCCCGCTTTCGCCCAATATCAACACCGTAGCGGATGTAGCGGCGACCTTTCGCACTTGCGACATCACTTGCTGCAATTTAGCGCTGCTGCCAACGATTTGCCCGAGCGAATATGTTTCGTCGATACGTTCTTTCAACTGATATAACTCACCCGACAGGTCTTTGTATTCGATAGCTCGACGCACCGTCAACAACAATTGGTCGTTGTCGAAAGGTTTTTCGATAAAATCGTAAGCTCCCTCCTTAATTGCATTTACTGCCAAAGAAATCGAGCCGTGAGCGGTGACAATGATAATCACCGCAGCAGGATGTTTGCTTTTTATCTGCTTGAGCGCATCCATTCCCGTCATATCCGGCATCTGATGGTCGAGCAGCACGAGGTCGGGATTAAACCGTCCGGCTTCGTCAACAGCCGCTACACCGTTATCTACCGCCAACACTTCGTATCCTTCGTCCCGTAACAGCAGGCTCATCACCTTCCTGATTTTCGCTTCATCGTCGGCTATCAAAATACGTTTCTTCGTCATGTTACATCGTTTCTTTATAGTGTTTGCATTAATTTTATCACCACAGTAACGCCTTTTCCGGGCGCGCTGTTGATTTCCAGTTCTCCTCCATGTTGGTTGACAATGCCGTAAGAAATCGGCAATCCAAGTCCTGTTCCATCTTTTTTAGTGGTATAGAAAGGAATAAAAATGTTTTCGATATCGTTGGGTTCAATTCCTTTACCCGAATCCGTAACAGAAATCAGCAAATATCTCGATTGATAATCTAACGAACGTCCCGATTCGACGCCAAGCGTCAACTTCTTTTCCATGCTGTTTTCCATCGCTTCCACAGCGTTGAGTATGACATTTAGAAACACCTGTTTCAATTGCGAAGCATCGGCAGTGACAACAGTGTTTTTCACACTGATATTCAAATCCACGTCAATTTGTTTTTGGATAATAGTATTGTTAAGCAACACCAGCGTTTGCTGTAGCAGTTGCACGATATCGACCTTACTCTTTTCCAGTTCCGAGGGTTTGGCAAACGACAGCAATCCCTGCACGATTTTATTGATGCGGTCTACTTCTTCCATCAACTCGTTAATCATCTCCAGTTTGTCCGCATCATGCATGCCTTTGCCCAAATACTGTATAGTGCTGCGTATGGCGGTCAAGGGATTACGAATTTCGTGCGCCGCTCCCGCCGCCAACTGTCCAAGAATAGCAAGACGGTCGGCACGATACATTTTCTTGATACGCGCACTCTGTTCCTCGTATAGAGCGGTGTTTTCGAGCGCAAAAGCGGCTTGGTCGAGCAAGAGTTTCAACAAATCAATATCATATCTCGAAAATTTTTCCCTGTCGGAACGCTTTCCCAACAAAACAAACCCGTTGAGATGATTAATCACTTTCAAGGGAAAAATCAAATCTATATCCGCCTCGCGAATCAAATCCTGCTCGTTGTCCGAGAGATATGACATAGCGTTACTCAGACGGGACACATGAAAATACGTTTCGTTCACCGACAACCAGTTAACTAATTTGCTGTTAAGCGTAAACTGTATCTTATCAAACAATTCGTCCGGTTGTTTGCTTCCATAGACATATTTTTCGGTTTCGGAGTTCAGCAGGAAAATTATAATCCTGTTAACCGGCGCGATTTGCAAGATTTTCGATTCGATGTTGTTTACCAACAAATCACGGTCGGCAATCAATGTCAACGAACGGTTGAACTCGACATGAAGCATGTGTGAAAAAGCCTGTCTCGCCAATATCTGACGTCGTCGTTTACTTTTAGACAAGGGCATATTATATTAAACTGTCTTTAAATTACTCGATTGCCGAAAATGTTGCTATAACCTTGCCGTCTTTTTTCAATTTCAGATTTCCCGATTCCACGACGAACGAATTCGAGTCTTTCAGTGCGTCTAAAAATGCCGTTTCGATTTTCATGTCGAAACAAGCCATCTGCGTTACTACAATTTTGTCGAATTGAATTGTAGTTCCGCTAATTACCGCCACTCCCAAAAAAGTATTGCAACCGCCTTGTCCGTGAACCGAACCGTTGGCTTCGATTTTGAGAGTAGACTGTTTCTTAACGTTTTCGGTGGTCAACAAATCGTTTCCGGAAACTACCGAAACAAGCTTCCATTCCGACGAAGTAATCTCGGATTTGCCGCCGCCACACGCTACAAACAAGGCAAATCCGCAAAAAATGCATATTAAATATCTCATCTTTATACAATTTATTATTATTATTTCGTTATTAATTACATATTAACAGGTTATTGCTTTCACAAACCACTCTTTAAGTTCGTAACTCGCTTTATATAGCGATACTATTCTTTCGAGAAAATCTTCTTGCAAGACCTCTGCATTCGAAAATTCTTTGAAAACATAAAAGTTCTTCAGTTTAAGATACTCTGCTGCAGGACTGTTTTTGTCGAAACCCGTCGGGACGCGTTTCAACGGTTCTTCTTCGCGCGACAAATCGCCGAAATCGTCCTTTAGCTTTGCCATTATCTCGGAAAACGATTCGAAATCCTCGTCTATCGCACAGCGCAACTGTTTCAGTACTTGAGGACTTGGCATATAAACACCCAGAGAGACAAAATTTTCGTTGTTTTGCAGATGAAGGTAATAAGCGGGATAACCGCAGGAATTTCGCCTGTGCTCTTCGGGAACAATTATCGACCCGAAATTAATCTTGTACGGGTCTTTGTTCAGCGAAAAACGCGTGTCTCTGTAAATCCTGAAAAAAGTTTTCGAGGCGTCTTTTATGTCGATACTCGGGTCGAACGAATTGATATTCAATATCAATTTCGTAACAAAACGTTCGAGTGTTTTTTTTGCTTCCTCGTACCGTTTTTTGTTTTGAGCGAACCACTCTCTGTTGTTGTTTCTTTCCAAATCGGACAGAAAATCAAATATTTGCTTATTCATAGCCTTTACTATTAAAATAATATTTACAATAATTTTTAATTCCGCATTCGGCGCATTTCGGTTTTCGGGCTGTGCACACATATCTTCCGTGCAATATAAGCCAGTGATGCGCAACAGGCAAATCCTGTTCGGGAATGCCTTTAACCAATTGTTTTTCCGTCTCTAACGGAGTTTTGGAATTGACGGCAAGCCCAACCCGTTCGGCAACACGAAACACGTGAGTATCAACTGCCATTGCCGGTTTCTTGAAAATCACGGAAACGATGACATTCGCCGTTTTACGTCCCACTCCCGGCAGTTTCTGCAAATCGTCGATATTGTCGGGAACTTTACTATTAAACTCATTTGCCAACATTTGCGCCATTCCTAACAAATGTTTCGATTTATTGTTCGGATAGGAGACCGATTTTATCAACTCAAAAATATCGGACAACTCCGCTTTCGCCAACGATTCAACCGTAGGATATTTCTTGAAAAACTCTTTCGTTACAATATTGACCCGCTTATCGGTACACTGCGCCGACAAAATCACTGCAACAATCAGCTGATAAGGGTTTTCGTAATTCAACTCCGTCTCGGCTACCGGCACATTCGTCCTGAACCAGTTCATTACGTTCGTAAATCTCTCATCCGTATTCATTTCTCCGGCAGTCATGGCAATTTAATACGTATATATTTTGTTAAAAAATTCGACATAATCGAGAAACGTATTCCCGCTACGCATCAATTCGAGATTCGAATCGAGGATGATAAACACCAGATAATCATTGATTGTCATACTTCCAAACACTTTTTCGTCGCCGGAAATTCTGTTGAAAAACTCAATTGCCGCACTTCTGTCTTTAAACTTCGATACAATTATCATTTTGTTTTCGGCAAAATCGACAATCTTGACGTCATAGTTTTCTTCGAGATAATTAGAAGTAGTGAAGGACAATATATTGAAACGCAATCTGTTCATGTTTCTGTTTGGGTCGGTAATCAATACGTAGGCATGCGAGCCGTCGTCGATAGAATATCGTGATTTGAGAGCGCTTGCCGCCTGTTTATTAAAGTCGATAAAGTATTTCGGCTGAGCGTCCGGCGCTATTTTCTGTTCGGTTTGAGGCTTTTGTGTTGTCTCCGACGTATCTGCCGTTTGCGCATTTGCCGTTTTTGTTTCGGTAATCCATTTAAACTCCGATTTTTCGAGCTCGGTCAACAGATTCTGCGCATAAGAAGCCGCCATGTTGCCGGGGTATTTTTTTAAAATGTCTTCGAGCCCCGCCCTGTATCTGACTATGTCGCCATCGTAATTGTCGGACAATGTTTTAAGCAAAGTAAATTGAGGAACAAGCCTGCCCGAGGGATATTTTGCCAATCCATTGACCGAAGTTCTGTAAGCGTCTCCAAAGCGGTTCGATGTATAATAGTCCAAAGCGGTGTAATAATCCGATTCTTCCGATGCTTCCTGCGTCCTGACTCTGTTGATGTATCCGGGGTCGGTAGCGGCGAGGACTTTCGGGTTTTCGGGATAGTTTTGCGTCATCAGATTTCTGTAATAGCCGGCTTTGTCGACGTCGCCGGTTTTCGTATATATCTCATACAAGGCGACATAAATCTCGACCAAAAGATTATTGTCGGGAAAACGTCGGATTATATTCTCGAACTCTTCGGCGGCTTTGGCGAGGTTGTTTAAATCGTCCCTGTAAGCCTCTCCGATGTTGAACATTGCCGACACAATTTTTTCGTTCGAAGCTTTTTTTGCTTCGTCGGTCTGTGGAATATTCGCCAAAAAAGCTTCCCTGTCGGTAAGGTCAGGTTGTGTAACATCCGCTGTTTCTTCATCTTCCAATTCGAAATCGTATTCCGACTGCGCTTGTATTCCTTTGTTTTTCCGCCGCCAATTGTCTTCCAATTTTCGTTGTCCCCATCGCATGGCAAAATCGGTTTTACCAAGCTCAAGCGAAGTTGAATTATAGAAATACCATTGTCCATGAGATGATTGAGCGTCGATATCTGCCTTCAGTTTTTCTAACCGTTCCTGTTCTTCAGCGATTCTTTTTTTCTCGTTTTCCGCCTGTTGTATCTTTTCGTCAATCAATTTATCCAAATCTTCCTGAGACAAATCCGCCAACTTCTGCAAACCGTCTTCGCGTTCCACGATTTTCATGTTTAAGGCTAACTTTCTGTATTTGTTGGCTTTTTCCGATGCTTCTCCATACATTGAATGGTCGGCGCCAAGCATAATTGCCGAACTGTCGTAACATGTGTATGCGTTGATATAGTCGCCGTCGTTGATATGATATTCAGCCAAAGCTAAATACGACAATCCTTTCTGCCTTGTATTGACGCCCGTTGCCGATACGGATTTGCGGTAATATTCTATTGCTTTGGGGATATTTCCTTCAGCCTCTTCGAGTTTCGCAAATGCATAATATATTTGGTCGTGATAGCTTGCATTCTGCTCGTTTTTCAATGCTTTTTCCAATATTTTGCGGATATTACCCCGTTGTGTTTCGGGGTTATATGTCGAAGCCATAGCCATTTCTGCGCTGAAAGCGGTCAAATAAGGAGGATTTTTTTTCAGCACTTTCGAGAAATGTTCTACTGCCTTGGAGTTGTTATTTGTTTTTTGATATAACTGCCCTAAAATGAAATGAAAACGGATTTTTTTATTTTTCCCTTTGGCTCGTTTGAGGGCTTTTTCCAGATACGGAATGGCGTCCTGATATTTGTTTTGCTTAATATACAAATCGGCAAAAGCCTCATTTATCAGAGGTTCGACTTTTCGCGGTATATCTTTTTTCTTTGTGAGCGACGCCAACAAATCTTCGGCTTTGACGTACTGTTTATCCTGCGAAAGTACGACGGCTTGATATGCCTGCGCCTCATAAGCGCTTGTTTCTTTGGGATATTCGGTTGTGATGAAAGCGAATTTTTCTTCCGCGACATTGTACTCGTGTATATAGACATGCGCTTTCCCCATAATCAGGTGAGCGTCATCGACAAAGCGGTTAAATTCTTTTTTATTGTAAAATTCCCGCTGTTCTTTGGTCATGTTTTTCTTTCGCTTGGGTTTTGCCGTGATAGAATGTTTTTCGACGGTTTTATTTCCTTTATCAATAGCACGTTGCATCTCCCCCGAGACTAATCCGGCGACTTGTTCGTATTCAAAAGCAAAGACAGGTAATATTTCGTCAAAATTCTGCGATTCTATCGCTTCCGCTTTTTTTGATGCCTGCCGCAAACTCTCCCGTCCATTGAAATAGACATTATAATATGCCGTCAAATCGTGATACTTGCGGTTGAAATACGTGTTACGACTTGTGGAACAACCCATAACAATAAACACTAATAAGAAAAGGTAAACTGTTTTAACCTTCATTTATTTAATTTTTTAGAATTAAACATGCGCAAAATTAGTAAAAATTTCTAACTTCGATTTGAAAATTATCTAAAAAGAT
>JAIRLF010000382.1 GCA_031259655.1 Prevotellaceae bacterium | reverse complement strand
CTGAAAGCAGGTAACAGTTATGATAATCTGTATCATGCAGCAAAGGCAAGGTCGGAAGCTGATTGGTTAGTGGGAATAAACGCCTCGCAAGCCCTGTCAATAACGGCAGGGCGCGGCGTCTGGTCGCTTGGACGTGTGCAAACACCCACTTTGGCAATGATTTGCAAACGGTTTTTGGAAAACAGACATTTTGTTCCCGTTCCATTTTGGCAGATCAGGGTTCAGACGGAAAAATCGGGTATCTCGTTTACCGCAATCAGCAAAGTGAAGTATGACAGTAAAAACACTGCCGATGCAATATTTCGTCTTTTGCAGGACAGAAAAACGCTGCTCGTTCAATCTGTTGAGAAAAAAGAAGTCAATCAGGAGCCGCCTCTGTTATACGACTTGACAGCGCTTCAAAAAGAAGCCAACAAAAAACACGGTTTTTCGGCGGATAAAACGCTCTCAATTGCTCAAAAGTTATATGAGTCAAAATTAATCAGTTATCCGCGAACGGGAAGCCGATATATTTCACAGGATGTGTTCGATGAAATCCCGGAATTGATTGATTCTTTGAAAAATCATCAACATTTCGGCAATTATGCCGCATCAATGAATACCAACAATTTGAATCGCCGCAGTGTGGACGATAAAAAAGTTACCGACCATCATGCGCTGCTCATTACCGGAAATACGCCAAACGGTTTATCCACCGACGAACAGACTGTTTATGATATGATTGCCGGGCGTATGCTGGAATCCTTTTCAAAAAAGTGTATTAAAGACGCAACGACCATAGTCCTGACTTGCAGCGAAACGCTGTTTGAAACCAAAGGTTCGGTGATTAAACAAGCCTGCTGGCGGGCGGTATTCAACGAAAAGGAAGAAACTGGCGAAGACGAAACAAGTAATTTGCCCGAAGTATTGGAAAATGAACAGTTGCCGATTCTCAAATCCGAAATATTGGAAAAGCAGACTAAATCCAAGCCTTTGCACACTGAAGCATCGCTTTTAGGCGCAATGGAAAGCGCCGGTTATCCAAAGTAAATCGTTATCCAAAGTAACATTTGTGTTCGATAAATAAACCGTTGATAATCAAATTTGCTTGTGATAATCTTCTTGTGATAAAAATATATTAATTATTTTTCGGGTGAGATACAATGTTGTTCTCATTGAAAATGTAATATTATATGATTAAAGAACAAGAAGTTAATTCCCTTATAGAAAGTTGCATCCGAGCGTTGAGGGAAGAAGGATACTCGGAATCCAATATTGTGCGACATCAAAAGATGTGGCGCAAAGTATGCAAGTACATGGAAGAGCACTCCATTATTAATTACAATGCTGATGTTGGAGAAATTTTTCTGGACACAGTCTCAGAAAACCATCCATTTCATAGACGCACATTTCGTCGTAGCGTATATTTGCTCACGGATTATTTACATTGCGACAAGATTAGAGCCAGAATAATTCAATACGTTAATCATGATCTTCCAGGAGAGATTGGTGAAGTAGCAAAACGGTTTATCCAGTCTTTAAGTGCAAAACGGTATAAAGACTGTACGCTAAAGGAACACCGGCGCATATTAAGCTATTTCATTAAACATCTATTGATTAAGAATGTTGTTCATTCTTCGGCAATCGAAGAAGGAGATATACTGTCTTTTATTGCTTCTACACAGAACTGTAAGAAAGGAGTTCTTAATACCATGCGTTTATTTTGCCGTTATCTGTATGAACAGAAAATACTGAACAAAGATATTTGTTATGTAATAGGAAAAGATAATTATCCTGTACGGGAGAAGTTGCCTTCGGTATATGATGCGGAGGAAATAAAACAAATTGAAACTACCGTTGACAGGTCAAGTTCTGTCGGTAAACGGGATTATGCCATACTTCTTCTGGCAACCCGACTGGGTTTGCGATCGTCGGACATCGCAGGACTACAATTCAGTAATTTGGATTGGGACAATAATATTATCCGTTTATCGCAATATAAAACAAACAGGGAAATAGAGCTTCCGCTACTTGCAGACATTGGTGAGGCTATAATAGACTATCTGAAGTATGGAAGACCCGTTTCACAAACCCAATATGTTTTTATGTCTTCATGTGCCCCATACCGTCCCATAAACCGTATGATAATAAATAGCGCCATTGTCCGGATTATAAGATTTTCAAAGATATGTATCCGTAACCGTCGGTTTGGACCGCATGCCATGCGGCATACACTGGCAAGCCAATTATTGCGTAACGGCACTGCGCTACCTGTTATTTCCGAAACGCTTGGACATGCAAACACGCAAATGACAATGGAATACCTGCGTATAGATTTTAATGGTTTGATGAGTTGTACACTTGATGTACCTCCCGTTTCCGATAAGTTTTATATTCAAAAAGGAGGAATGTTCTATGAATAAACCGTTTTTTTTCAAAAGTGTCTTCAGTCCATATTTCGACGGTTTCCTTGAAATGAAAAGTGTGATGAAATTTGACCTGAAAAGGTTTAGAATTTTTTTTCTTGAACTTGATAGTTTCTTCATCGAAACAGGGGCTACGAATACGTATATTACAAAAGAGCAAATCAATGCATGGAGTACCACACAGTTAAACGTTCAAAAGACTACATTATACCAGAAGTACTCCATTTTGCGTCAATTTTGCCTGTACTTGTGCCACAATGGACAGGAATGTTATGTTCCCAAATTACCTGAATATGTGCGTTCCGATTTCGTGCCATATATTTTCACACACGAACAAATAAAACTTGTTTTTGAAGCATGTGACCGGTTGACAATGTCGGACAGACGCATGAACAGTATCCTTTTTGCATTACCTGCGTTCTTCAGATTACTCTACAGTACAGGCGTGCGAATCAGCGAAGCTTCTTCAATTAAGAATGAAGATGTAGATTTTGAACGCAAGCAAATCATCTTCAAGAAAACAAAGAATCAAAAGCATCGGCTTATACCTGTAAATGATTCACTGCTTGTCGTCCTTAAGCAATATGTAGGATATCGAAATAAAATGCCTTTGGATGGCTTGTCCCGTCCCGATGGATTTTTCTTTGTCTCACCGATTGGCAAACCCTTGTTAGAATGTGCTGTTCTTTACTGGTTCAAAAGGATTTTAAGAAACTGCGGTATTTCAAATGTTTCCGGCATACGTGTTCACGATATTCGCCATACAACTGCTGTTCATTCTCTTATTAAAATGACAAACAATGGGTTTGACATATATTGCGCATTTCCGATACTGTCGGTTTTTTTAGGACATAAAACAATAGAATCTACGGAAAAATATGTCCATTTGACACAGGAAATGTATCCTGAGGTTATAAAGATGGAGCAAGCCTTCAGTTCTTTTGTGTTCCTCAAAGTTAATAATACTAAATTTGAATTTGATGACAACAACTGATTTTGCAAAATATTTAACAAAATACTTTACAGAGTATCTTGTTGCAGAGAAAGGAGCCAGTGCGAATACGATAAAAGCGTACAGCAATACTTTCGCTTTGTTGCTGACCTTTATGGAAGAAAAAGAACATGTCAAAGCCGACAGATTGTCGTGTGACCATCTTACAAAGGAAGTTATCCTGCGTTTTCTGGATTGGTTACAAAATTACAGGCAATGTGGGAATGCGACAAGAAACCAGCGTCTGGCTGCCATACATTCATTCTTTGCATATCTTCAATACGAAGATGTAAAACGACTTGCGCAATGGCATAACATTTTATCCATCAAAATAAAGAGGCAGGAAAAAAAGAGCGTAAACTATCTTAGTGTCGAAGGCGTACGATTTTTACTTCAACAAATACCTGATGGGACGAAAGAGGGACGTAGAAATTTGGCGCTCATAGCCTTGCTTTATGACAGTGGAGCAAGAGTACAGGAACTTATCGACCTTACGCCTTCTTCTTTAAAGTTGAACAAACCCTATTGCATTACTCTCTTCGGAAAAGGAAGCAAAAAGCGAATTGTTCCGCTTCAAGAAGAGCAGGTTAAGTTGCTTCAAGTCTATATGGAAGAAAACAGATTAAATGAGTCGGCTTTCAACAGTCGTCCGCTTTTTGCTAATAATCGTGGTGGAAAACTGACTAACTCAGGTATAACGTACATACTGAACAGGTATGCTCATAATGCCAGAATGCTGAATCCTGAATTAATACCTGACAAAATTAGTCCGCATACGCTCCGTCACAGTAAAGCAATGCACCTTTTGCAAGCAGGTGTAAATCTCGTTTATATACGCGATATTTTGGGGCATGTTTCCATACAGACAACCGAAATATACGCCAGAGCTGATTCAAGATTGAAACGTGAGGCACTGGAATCCGCATATGTAAATGTTATACCCAATCTTTCATCTGAAGGCTCATGGGAAAAGGACGCTCAATTGAAAACATGGTTGAAGAATCTTGCCAAGTAATCTGTGTTATCGTTATCCAAAGTCATATTAGAAAGTAATACATCTATACCTCTGATTTACAATAACAATAATCAGTAAACTTTGGATAACGATTTACTTTGGATAATCGGCGTTTTCCATTGCTCCTAAAAGCGATGCTTCGGTGTGCAAAGGCTTGGGTTTAGTCTGTTTTTCCAACACTTCGGATTGAAGAATTGGCAATTGCTCATTTTCCGAAACTTCGGGTAAAGCGCCTGTTTCTTCTTCACCTGTTTCCTCTTTTTCGTTGAATACCGCCCGCCAGCCGGCTTGTTTAATGATTGAGCCTTTGGCTTCAAACAGCGTTTCGCTGCAAGTCAGGACTATGGTCGTTGCATCTTTAATACATTTCTTTGAAAAGGCTTCCAGCATACGCCCGGCAATCATGTCATAAACAGTCTGTTCATCGGTGGATAAATCTTTTGGCGTATTTCCGGTGATGAGAAGCGCGTGGTGATCGGTAACTTTTTTATCGTCCACACTGCGAGGATTCAAATTGTTGGTATTCATTGATGTAGCATAATTGCCAAAATGCGGATGTGTCTTTAACCTTTCGATTAGTTCAGGGATTTCATCGAACACATCTGCGGAAATATATCGGCTTCCTGTTCTTGGATAACTGATTAATTTTGATTCATATAACTTTTGAGCATTTGAGAGCGTTTTATCTGCCGAAAAACCGTGTTTTTTGTTGGCTTCTTTTTGAAGCGCTGTCAGGTCGTACAACAGAGGCGGCTCCTGATTGACTTCTTTTTTCTCAACAGACTGAACGAGCAACGTTTTTCTGTCCTGCAAAAGACGAAATATTGCATCGGCAGTGTTTTTATTGTCATACTTCACTTTGCTGATTGCGGTAAACGAGATACCCGATTTTTCCGTCTGAACCCTGATCTGCCAAAAAGGAACAGGCACAAAATGTCTGTTTTCCAAAAACCGTTTGCAAATCATTGACAAAGTGGGTGTTTGCACACGTCCAAGCGACCAGACGCC
>JAIRLF010000336.1 GCA_031259655.1 Prevotellaceae bacterium | reverse complement strand
CAACTTTTGTGCGACCTGCAATGGCCGCTCTTTTTATCACTGAATTTTTAGTCGGTCAGTAATGTTTTAGTTTATCCGATCGCTACAAAACACCTTTCTCTTACATCGTTGACAAAATGCACCTCGCCATACAGTATCGAATTGTTCTACGGCGTTTGCCACTAATGTCGGGTCGGTAGTGAGAATACCTGTCTCAAAGTTTCGTGTATCGGTGCTTTTCATGCCTATACCGGCGCCTGTGAGGTTAGCCGAACCAATATAAGCTGTTTCACAATCGAAGATTATCAACTTGAAATGTACACGCGGACACAATGCCCGTTCTAATCCATCAAACAGCGCCGGATACTTGTCAAAATCCGCCCTGAAATTGCTACCAGGCTCTTTGGCGTGGATAAGACGTACTTCCACGCCGCGCCGGATTAAATCTGCAAGTAATTTCAGAAAAGGCGTTGCATCACGTCCCTGTTTGATGTACACATCTTTGATATCGGCAGTGCCAATCCATAATGTTTTCTTTACAGAGATGACCTTGCTAATGACAAGGTCGTAATGTTCGTAATTTGCAATATATTGAACCATATTAACAATTATATTTGGCATTTGCTGAAGCGTGATGGTGTTTCGCCAAATCGTATTCAAAATAAAATCCCACCGCTCGCCCTCGTTTTTTACAGTCAGCATTATGGTGATACAACATACTGTTTTTATCAAGCGTTTGAAATATGCTCTCGTTAGCAATACAGAACTGCACGATAAACTAAACTACCACATTCCGTAGGTACTCATTTGAATTTCAAATCCCCAATTACTGTTAAATAATGAGGAATTATGCTGCCCTTATAAAAAACTACACTCTTACTTAATTAATTAATCTAATCGTTTAAATTCAAAATCATTTTTACTACAACAGGCTTTCTGATAATCAAAATTATAATCCCGCATATATGTTTCCTTAATCTCTTTCGCCCCATTGTAAAACGGGTCGGAAACATTTTGCACGGTAGTTACGATTATTGACATTTCAGGAGTCAATACCGTTCCGTTTGTTCTCTTTACGCGCTTGGGCGTCACTTTAAATACTTTTGACATATTATTTTACTTTAATTTTTTTGCCTCCACTTTACGGCTATCGGCATCTCCGTTTTATATTTATTAAAAATTAATTATCAGTTCTATAAAAACAAATTAGCGTGAACTGTTGTCATGCCACCTCTTGGTTCTGGTAAACCTGTTGCAAGCATAAACAAAGCTCACGCTTTTCGCGTGCGTTTTGCTGTTTTGCCTTGCAACTTGTTCAGATTCAAATTTACCAGATTCAGAGGTGAACAATTCGGCTGAAACGCATTTATGTATCCTTTTTTACGTCATACATCTACAATTTTATAATCGCAAAGATAACAAAAAAATGATACCAAAAGACGTGAGCTTAAATTTTTTTAGCATATAAAGAACGTTACTAATTCTATGCAGTGATAACCACGTGTTTACAATTGAAAAATTGTATCGTTTTCTTTGTTCTTTATTCTATAATCAATCTTTTTTTACACATATAAACCGTATGAGGGCTGAAAAAATACGTGTAATGTTATTCGTCTTCATCTTCTTTCTATGGTGAAAAAATCAGTCGAAAGACTGGTTTTCAGCCTTTTATCGGATTGTTTCCTGAAAGCCTTGTCGATTGTAGCGGCAGAGGGCGAACATTCCGCAAAAATCGTTACCGACTCACCCTTTTCAATCACCTTGTTATTTGGGAAAATAATGGTTACAACAGAAACGGTTTTCCCGTTTAAATTCTGGTTATGTTTCCTTTCCTTCGGTGTAGCATCTGTCCACGAAATATCGGAAAACGATTTCAAAACTTCAAATTCTTTATTTTGAACCTTACTGTCAATCTGACGGACTAATGTTCCGTTAGCAGTTTGGAACAGTTTTACGCGCTCATCTTTTTTACCTTTTCCGGCAACAATCTTTGTGAGAAAGCCGTCTTCGTACCTTTCGATTTCTCTCTTTCCACCAATGTTTTTGTTGGCAGTTACTTTGAAATTAAAAATTTTTACCATACATGAAATAAATGATGAATGTTTCCTACTCTATTTAACAGTTTTCGGAATCCCTGTTTTTTTGTGCTTTACCATTATGTCAAAGAACGTTTACATCGAAATGCGGGTACAAAAGTAGCGGGGGAGTCCGCCAAAACACGTCATAGTCTAAAAAAAAATCATTTTTTTTCATTCACAGAATATTCAGTGCGATTGCCGCACATGCTTCCGCGTCCGCCAAAGCGTGGTGGTGATTTTTCAGGTCAAAGCCGCAATGTGCAGCGACGGTGTGTAATTGATGGTTGGCTAAAGCCTTTTCGAATACGCGGCGCGAAGCGCGACAAGTACAATGGAACACATAATCGGGATAATCCATTTGATAAACCCGGTGCGCCGCCCGCAAACATCTTTCGTCGAACGAACTGTTGTGCGCCACCAAAGGCAAGTCGGCTATTGCCGGCGCAATCTCTTCCCAGACAAGCGGGAAAACCGGCTCGTTTACGGTATCTGCGGCAGTTAATCCGTGAACTTGTGTATTCCGGTACGAATACCATTCCGGTTCGGGACGGATGAGCCGGTAAATTTTGTCCGCAATTTTTCCATTGCGGACAATTACCAGTCCGACGCTACAAACGCTTGACGGATTGTAGTTAGCCGTTTCGAAATCTATGGCAGCAAAATCGGTCATCATTATGTTGATTTTTGATTGATATTAAACCCTATCGGCTTGCGGTTGTTGACAAGCAGTTCGTTATTACAGTGGAAGAGCAGCGTATCAAAATCAGGCTCTTTGCCGGAGATGATACTGTCGACGGTAGATTTGCGGGCGACATTTTCAATCTGTCCGCCGCTGAAATCGAAGCGACGCGAAAGTTCGGCGGCATCGCTGTCGTTCAATGCGGGAATTATCGACTGCCAGATGTTTCGTTTGGCTTCGGCGCAGGGTTTTTCGAACTCGATTTTGTAGAGGAAACGCCGCTCAAACGCCTTGTCGAGATTTTGCGTGAGGTTGGTTGTGGCAATCATTATGCCTTCGAGATTTTCCATTTCCTGCAAAATAATATTCTGGATAGCGTTTTCGGTTTGCGCTACGGCGCTGCTGTTTCCCTCTTTTCGTTTACCGATGACCGCATCGGCTTCGTTGAAAAGCAGAATGGGCGTAATCTTTTCGGACTTGACAAGTGATTTGTACTTTTCGAAGACCGCTTTTATCCTCTTTTCGCTTTCGCCGAACCACATGCTTTTGGTTTCGGAAATGTCGACCATGAATATATTTCGACCGGTTTGGCGGGCAATCTGGTAAGCCGTTTCCGTTTTTCCGGCGCCGGGAACTCCGTGGAAAAGACAGGCAAAACCGGTACGCATGCCTTTTTCGCTCATGCGTTTTTGTACGTCGACAAAATTTTCTTCACGCAACAGGTCGGTCAATTGCGCCACTTGAAGGCGTTCCGTTTCGTTGTAGAACATTTGTTTGGCGACAAGCGAGTCGTGCAGCAAAATATCTTTTCTGCTTGGTTTTTTTGTTTGCAGATTCAGTTCGCACAATAGTTCATCTTTTGCGCGGTCGGTAAGTTTAAATTCATCGCGGTTTTCAAAACCGCTGTCGTTTACACATTCCACCCAGCCATCCTTTATTAACACATTACTTTGCTCGGACAGTTCCCGTTTGATAGCGCGAAAAACACGCGATTCAAAACAATCGTCCAATTGATGATATGTAATATTGTCGTCGGCTTCCTCTACATAAAGATTGCAAAAACGCAACAGCAGTATCCGGTTCTCTTCATCCAAAGACAGTTGATTTTTGAGTTTCTTTACAAAAATCAACTGTTCGTTGTCGTTGAGTAAACTGTCGATTTCTTCGACAAAAAACTCGTGCGACATATCCTTACCGTTAATCTGTTCAAAGAGTTGATTAAGCGTATCGAAGAATATATCGACGGACAGATTTTTTCTGTCGACAGGCTTTACATTCTCTCCTTTCCGGAGGGCTTCAAGTACATCTTCGGGCAGATGATACGATTTGGAACGGCAGGAGTGAGAGCATCGTATCAACCGCCGCTTTTCAAGTTCGTCGATATCGTCCTGATACTGTATCAGCCGAACTGTTCTAATTTTGAGGTCTTCGGCAATTTCGCTCAGGTGAATGGAACGGTCGTTACTGCGGTCAACCAGATGCGAAAACAGTATCGCCTGAATACTGTTCAAATTAAGTATCCCGCACACAGCCTCAATATGTCTGCCTGCTTTTTCGTAAAACCTGTCGTTCAATTTTGACTTCTCCGACAGTTCTACAATGCGCTCGATATGTTCTAAAAGTGTCAATTCTTTTTTCTGAGTTGTTTTAACTGATTTTGTGTCCATATTTAAATTAATTTTTTTTAAAATAGCAAAGTTAATGAGGTTTTACTGTGAGTAAAACCTTTGTTAGTAATCGACTAAACCTTTTCGATTGTGAAGAAATCCGTCGATTCTTATAAATGATTGCCGGCTTCTGTCAATCAACAGTTTTCGACATCCCTGTGTTTGTTTCAATTTTAATGATTGATGTAAAAAATAATGTTCGAACATGTCAAAGAACATCTGCATCGAAATACGGCACAAAGGTATAACGGCAGTGCGCCAAAACATGGCATTGTCGCAAAAAAGGGAACACAATATCTGTTCATACTGGTCGTCAAGGGCGTCGAAAACTTTTGCCGCAAAGAACGCAACGACATACGAAACCCGTCCTCGTATCATCACCTGACAGTTTTTACTGCCTTTTTAATGTATCGTTCACTACAAATCCATTTCCTGATTCGCAGCATACACCGGTTTGCAATCTCTTCCTGAAAGTCGATTGCGGTAG
>JAIRLF010000204.1 GCA_031259655.1 Prevotellaceae bacterium | reverse complement strand
CTTCGCCCAACGTCCGTTCCCATCCATTATTATGGCAATATGCTCAGGGATTTTATCTTCATTCATCTAAATATCAATTTAATTTCACCTATTATATTGGACATCTTTTTTATTTTCACATTATTGGCTCTATATTCGACCAACAAATTTTGTGCAAATATAATCGTTTTTTAATTATAAAAAAAAGATTTAGCATGTTTGATATTTAAAAGACGTTCGAATTTCTCTATTTTCCTGTGTCCGGTTAGCACTTGTTTTATCTTTTTCTTCAAGCGCTTTCTTCCTTTCTTTGAGCGTTTTACTTTTTTCTTTTCATGGTTTTTGCATCCTTTTTTTCGATTTCAAATCTTTCTTCATTCCTGCTGTTGCAATTTGGCTTCGTTCGCGACTTATTATAACTCACTTTGTAGCTTATCTGTACGGCATATTTCGAACTTTTTCCCAGATGTGTTGTTTTCCACATCGAAAATAAAATAAAATATATGTATTTATTGTTAAAACATAATTCTAAATTGCGTGCAGAGGCGCGCGAATCTCTCAAGGGAAAATGGACTACAGGAGCTGTTATTTCTTTGATTTACATGCTTCTTTCTTCAGTATGTCCTTTATTAATAACGCCGGTTATGAAATACGGATTAGCAGTTGCCTGTCTCAAATCCGTCAAAGGAAGAGCGCTTAAAACCAGCGATATATTCGTTGGATTCAGGAATTACATCACTATTCTTATACCAATGCTTTTGGTGTATTTATATGTTATTCTGTGGTCGTTACTGCTGATTATTCCGGGTATAGTGAAATTCTATTCGTATGCGATGACGCCATATCTTCTATATGAGAATCCTGCGCTTGGAGCCGATACGCTTATATGCAAAAGTATGAATATGATGAAAGGTAATAAAATGAAACTCTTCCTGCTCGACCTGAGTTTTATCGGATGGGGATTGCTCTGTGTCCTCTCATTAGGTATCGGATTTTTGTGGCTGATTCCATACGTGCAATCGGCTCGTTCCGCTTTCTACGAAGATTTACGAACCGCTTGAAGAGTTAAGAACTAAAAACTAAAAACTAAAAGTTGGGCGATGCCGGACTTTAGAGTTAAGAACTAAGAACTAAAAGTTAAAAGTTGGGCGATGCCGGCTGGTAAATCGCCGTAGGGGTGTCGTCGTAGGGTCGGTCTCATTTGCACCCCGTTAGGGATGCATCGCTCGGTAGATTTTTACGTCAATTTCAGTTGCATCCCGTTAGGGATGCATCCCTAACGGGATGCAAAAAAGGCTATATTCCGTTGGCTACCGATTCCTCGCATCCCGTTAGGGATGCGAGGAATCGGCCGGCGTAAGCCGCTTTTAATGCGTGCGTCAGCCCGCTTGAAGAGTTAAGAACTAAAAACTAAAAGTTGGGCGATGCCGGCTGGTAATGCGTGCGTCAGCCCACTTTTAGTTTTTAGTTTTCGAGCATCTTTGACGAACTGCATGTTTTTACACAGCAAAATACGATTCCAGTTCTTTAAGGGTTTCGGTATTTGTTTTTATATCTTTCACGACAAGTCCTTTTTCGAGGACGACGATTCGTTTACACACTTCGGTAATATGATTCAGGTCGTGGCTTGATATCAGCATGGCGATACCGGTTTTCTCCTGTAAGTCGTTCAGGAAGCGTTTTAAACGTATTTGAGTCGAAGGGTCGAGAGCGGTAAAAGGTTCGTCGAGAATCAATATTTTCGGGTCGCCAAGCAGGGCAGCCGTTATGCCGATTTTTTTCTGGTTTCCTTTCGAAAAGTCGCGGATTAACTTCTGTGTACCTGTGATTTCGCCGTTAAAGAAATCTTGCATTGATTCCATAAATTCGGCGATATCGCCTTTTGATTTGTGATATAATCTTCCGACGAATGAAAAATATTCTTCCGGCGTAAGATAATCAATCAGAAAGCCTTCGTCGAGAAACGAACCGACAATAGCTTTCCAGCGGTCGTTACGCGCCACCTTTTGATTTTCGATTTCGACATGTCCGTTCGAGGCTTCTACCAAATCGAGAATCAGGCGGAACAATGTTGTTTTACCGGCGCCGTTATTTCCTACTAAACCAAAACTTTCGCCTTGCGAGATTGTCAATTCCGGAATATCGAGTACGTTGACTCCGTTGTACATTTTTTGTAGATTGAAAACTTGTATCATTGTTATTGTAAATTAGATATTTTGTAATTATTCGGATTCTCTGAAGCCCTGTGCGAGGACGTATTTACGTTTATTGAACTGATTGACGCAAAGAGTAATCAGCGGTTTATGAAAGATAATGCCGGTCAGTCCGATGCAGGCTAATATTACCATTATAACGAATGTTTCTAAGAAAAACGACAGTGTACCCACAAGCGCCATCGGAAAAAACATCATAGGTATAACAACCAGATAGTTTTTGAATGTAGTCCCCTGATAGTTAAATGCCGTTCCTTGCGACAGGTTGATGCGTTTTGTATTATACGTCGAAAAGAAAAGCAGGATTATAGTATTTACGCCGGTATTAAAGAGAAATGCGGCAATATGCATCTGTATGATTTTGACTCCGAAAAAGAAATAAGGCGTTGTGAGGATAAAACAAATCGCATTGAATGCTACCAGAAGATTGTAATTTGCCTTGATATAGTGGCGTATTGTAATGTTTTTGGTCATCATACCGTCGAAATATGCGCTGTCCCAACTGATTACCCATTGCCCGTACATAAACATCAGGAATCCTGTCATGAATATTGCAACAAAAAACAGCATACCAACACTTTCGGTATACATTTTGTTGGTGTAGAATATTAGACCGTAAAACAGTAGAAACACAGACATATACAATAACGAACGTGTTCGTTTATGCCGTAAAATCAGTTTCAGTTCCAAAGCCATAAAGTCGCCGATAGAGCCAAACCTATCTAAAAACGAAAGATTTACCGACGTTCCGGCTTGTGTCTTTTCGATTTTACGGTTAAAGTATTCGGGATAATAGTTGCGGGCGAAAAACCAACGGTTCAACACAAACGCCGCTACGGGAATCACTAATACCAAGAGACTTCCCCATGCGCGATGCAACAAAAATCCGAACAGAGCGCTCGAAACGCTAAACAGCGAAAACAATTTGAAATATTCCATAGCGGCTATGGCTGCTATAATGCTTATCAACAACACAAAAGATGTGAAACCGGAGGTAAATCGACGTTTCAGAAAAGCGGCGAACAGCGAATTAAACCAAATGATAAAGACCGTGTTTAGCACAAAACGAAAGGCTGTCGCTCCATCGTAATAGCTATTTACCGAGGTGAGCGCAAACGGAATAACTATCAGCAATGTCAAATAATTCAATGGCGAAACCAAAGATTTGAAAAGTAAAAAGTTGACTATCGTCGAACGTTTTACGGGCAACATCTGGTAGGCGAACAAATTTATCGTACCAAGCTGCTGCATGAACAACCGGAAAAATATGCCGACTAAGACCACATATATCATTGCCCCGTTGAACAATTCTACAGGATTGAGCCCCAACAGGGCATTAAACTTCTCGAGCTGCGAACCTAAATTAAATCCTATAAATAAAAAGATTGCGGCAAAATAAAATATCATCAGCGATAAGATGATATTTACTGTCAAATTTTTATAAAACGCTTTTGCTCTTCTATTTTTTAGCCATTCCTGCTTTAATAAATTTAATACTGTCATAACTGTTCTAATTAATATTAATGGTGCAAAGATAATACTTTTTTTGTAATACGACGAGGAAAGTTAAAAACTAAAAACTAAAAATGGTAGAGACGCAAGGGGGGGTATTTCCCTCCCGGTACAAGTAAGTGGAATAAGATAGAACACAGGCTATTTTCTTATCTATCAAAAAATTGGAGGAATAGAGCACTGACAAGTTATCAGGTAATTGTAAGTCTTATTGCTAACACAACAACAACAACAACAAAAGGATTAAAAGTGGCCTGTAAAACAGAAAAAGATGAATAAAATTTCGGCAAAAAACTTACCGGAAATATTAATAGAAATAGAGGAAAAAAGTATTTTAACAGTACAACATGTTTGATTTGAGCTTAGAATCAACACTATATGTGTCATAGATTTTATTTATACATTCATAAAAAACATTGATTTGGTTGATATGAACATATATATTACTTTTGTCGAAAAATTAGTTTAATATTTAATGATTTTAAAAAGTATAAAGAATATGCAACCGATTATTAATTCTCAATTGCCTGAATTTAAATTACAGGCGTATCAAAACGGAAGTTTCAGAACCGTAAGTAGCGATGATGTTAAAGGAAAATGGGCGATTTTCTTTTTCTATCCTGCTGATTTCACTTTCGTTTGTCCTACCGAATTAGGGGACATGGCGGACAAATACCCTAAACTCCAAGAGCTTGGCGTAGAGGTTTATTCTGTGAGCGCCGATACTCATTTTGTTCACAAAGCATGGCATGATGCTTCGGAAACTATCCGCAAAATCCAATATCCCATGTTAGCAGACCCTACCGGCGTTTTGAGCCGTGCACTTGGCGTGCTGATAGAAGAAGAAGGTTTGACTTATCGCGGAACGTTCCTCGTTAACCCCGAGGGACAAATTAAGATCGCTGAAATCCACGACAATGGCATTGGTCGTAACGCCGACGAACTGATAAGAAAAGTGGAAGCAGCGCAATTTGTAGCAGCTCATCCCAGCGAAGTGTGTCCTGCAAAATGGAAGAAAGGAGACGCTACCCTGAAACCAAGCATCGATTTGGTTGGTAAAATCTAACAGAGGGAATGATTTTTCCTCAATATCGAAAACAACCTCGGTAATATTCCCGAGGTTGTTTTTGTTTTTATACATGTAGTCGCGTTCTTCGACAGTACCCCCATTATGTGACTCGTGACTCATTATTGGGTAGCAGATGACGCCGAAGGCTGGGGTGGCATAAATCGCAACAAAACAAAAATTTCCACCTTCCATATATTATATTATTTGCAATGCTTTCCAAATTCGACGCCCTCGACCTTGCGTTCTTTGCGTATATCGTTGCGTTCTTTGCGGTTAAAGTTTTCGACGCCCTCAATGTCCAGGTATCGTCGAATTGGTAGGGTTTTTCGTCATTGTGAACGGTGTAACACAATCCATTCTGTTTAATTCTAAAATTCTGTAAATTCTGATACTAAATAAGGGTTATCGGCTCAACGGAACCATGAGCAAATACAGGCAGAACAGCAGCAGTGCGACGATTTTTGCGACGAGCGACAGGCATTGCCAAAACGTGATATTCATGCTTTTTTTACAGCCGGCGAAAAGCAACGTTATCGAATACAGCAATCCGAAAGGCAGCAGATATTGCCGGTAACTGAAGATGTGGGAAAGCGCATAACACCAGAATAACGGGAAGAACGAATATACAAGCAAATTGAAATTCGTTTCCCAACTGATTTTCCGTATCGGTTTGAAAAAGCGGATAAGAATCGAAGATATAAGAACGGCAAAGAAGGGGATAAAAATTTCGGACATCCAGCCTGCGAAACCTCTCACAAGCGTCAGCAAACCCGGGATAAGACAGCACACGAACAGAAATACGAGTGTTTCAACCGTATATCCGGATTCTTTTTTCATTGATTCCCATGTTTTTAAGGGAGAAAACAGAATCCCGCTTACCCTATGCCTCAACTTTGCGAAGTAGAAATTCATCTGTTCCGAAGTACATATAAGTTGCAAGCCGTAAGCCGGCTGAAGCCGGCTATTGACTGTTGTTCGATTTACGACCTTGCGACTTGCGACTTTTGATTTTCCGTCAAAACGACTTTGCGATAGCAACGAAATCGTCGGATTTCAGCGAAGCTCCGCCGATTAATCCTCCGTCTACGTCGGCATTGGCAAACAGCGATTTGGCATTGCCCGGGTTACAGCTTCCGCCGTAAAGTATCGAAGTGTCGGCGGCTTTTGCGCCGAATTTTGCCGCCAAGGTCTTACGGATAAAAGCGTGGATTTCCTGTGCCTGCTCGGGAGTTGCGGTTTTTCCGGTTCCTATTGCCCACACCGGCTCGTAAGCGATGATGACTTTGCCGAAATCATCTTCGCTAAGGTTGAATATCGTGTTTTGCAACTGTGTTTCGATTACGTCGAAATGACGGTTTTCTTCTCTTTCCGCCAACCGTTCGCCGACGCAGAAGATTGGGGTCAGGTTGTTGGC
>JAIRLF010000119.1 GCA_031259655.1 Prevotellaceae bacterium | reverse complement strand
AAACATTACGTATTGAAATACCGCGTACTGACATTCGAAGGCAATATGACGCCGGAACAGGCTAACCGACTTTGGAACGATTTTGCCTCGCCTCCATCTGTGAGTATATTTTAGATTTACGATTTTTGATTTACGATTTTTGATTTGGGCGATGCCGGCTGGTAACAAGTAAAGGGCTTTGCTTTTGTCTGAATCAGAATTTTCAGAATAATCAGAATTTTCAGAATTCTGTCCATTCTAAAATTCTGAAAATTCTGATTCGGATTTGGGCGATGCCGGCTGGTTACAAGTAAAGGGCTTTGCTTTTGTCTGAATCAGAATTTTCAGAATTCTGTTCATTCTAAAATTCTGAAAATTCTGATTCGGACAAAAAAAGACGATTCAGACAAGAGTCAAAGGGTGTTGTCGGCGTTGTCTGTGCTATTGATTGGCGTGCGTCAGCCCAATCTAAAATCGTAAATCAACAATCGTAAATCTAAAATCAACAATCTAACAATCGTAAATCAGCTAATGGATAAGTTCTTTAACAAAAAATTTGTTCATTTCATTGAATCGGTTTAACTTTGCGCGTTAAAATTTAGTAATCACTTGAGCCGTATATGCTGTGAAAGCTGTTTGTACGGTTCTTAGAGGCGAAAGCGGAGGTAAAGCCGCCGACATGCTCAACATTAATTAATGATACGATATAGCGTCATATTTACATTGTTAATATTCTTCGTTTCGTCGTGCGGAAAGCTGAAAAACGTGGAAGTCGGCGAATTGCAGGAAATCAACCTCAAAAGTTTAAAGGGAAGCAACGCCGTTGTAGAAGTGAACATTATGGTGAACAATCCTTCTTCGCGCAACATTTATATCAAACGGGCGGATATCGAAATCCTGCGCGACGGATATTCGTTCGGTACGGCAAGTCTGCACGAAAAAACCGTGATAGCAGGACGCTCGAACGGACGGATTGCCGTTCTGTTCGACGTCAAAATAACCGACCGGATGGCGCTAATGTCCGGACGAATCAAAGCAATACTCGCCGGCAAAGACAGAACCCGACTTTCGTTTTCGGGACATATCAAAGCCGGAACGAAAACCTTTTCGAAATCGATTCCGGTAAACATCGAAATTTAATTTTTTAAACAATATAATTATGTATGGAGATTTGAAAAAATACTTGACGGCAGAACTTCAATCAATCGAAGATGCCGGTCTTTACAAAAAAGAACGAATAATCACCTCCTCTCAATCGTCCGAAATAGAGGTTGGCGGGAAAACCGTGTTGAACTTTTGCGCAAACAATTATCTCGGACTGTCGAACAATGCCCGAATAATCGAAGCGGCAAAACGAACGATGGACACTCACGGATTCGGAATGTCGTCGGTGAGATTCATTTGCGGAACTCAAGACATCCACAAACGGCTGGAAGCTGCCGTCAGCAATTATTTCGGGACGGAAGATACGATTTTGTACGCCGCATGTTTCGACGCCAACGGAGGCGTATTCGAACCTTTGTTTTCCGACGAAGACGCGATAATTTCCGATTCGCTGAACCATGCTTCGATAATCGACGGGGTACGGCTCTGTAAAGCCAAACGCTATCGTTACGCCAACGCCGACATGAACGAACTGGAAAACTGTCTGCTCGAAGCGCAGGCTCAACGATTCCGGATTATTGTTACCGACGGAGTGTTTTCGATGGACGGAAATGTCGCGCCAATGGACAAAATCTGCAACCTTGCCGAAAAATACAAAGCCTTAGTGATGGTCGACGAATGTCATTCCGCAGGTGTAGTGGGGAAAACAGGTCGAGGAGTAAACGAACTGTTTAACATTTGTGGACACATTGATATCCACACCGGAACGTTCGGTAAAGCATTCGGCGGAGGAATTGGCGGTTTCACCACAGGACGTAAAGAAATCATCGACTTGTTGCGACAACGTTCGCGTCCCTATCTGTTCTCGAACTCGATACCGCCGGCAATAGCAGGCGCAAGTCTCGAAGTCTTCAAAATGCTGGACGAAAGCGATGCGTTCCATTCTTCTCTGGTAGAAAATGTCGAATATTTCCGGACAAAAATGCTTGCCTCCGGATTCGATATCAAACCCACGCAATCTGCTATTTGCGCGGTGATGCTCTACGATGCAAAACTGTCGCAGGAGTTTGCCGCGAGGATGCTCGACGAAGGTATCTACGTGACAGGATTCTACTATCCCGTAGTGCCGCATGGTCAGGCAAGAATAAGAGTACAACTCTCTGCCGCCCACAACAGAACACATTTGGATAAATGTATAAACGCATTTAACAAGGTACGGGGAGAGTTAAGAGTTAAGAACTAAAAACTAAGAGTTAAGACCGCAAATCTGTCCCGACACCTCAGGGAGACTTGCGCGGCTTGCGCAAATCTGTCCGGACACCACAGGGAGACTTGCGCCGCTTGCGCAAGTCTGTCCCGACACCTCAGACAGACTTGCGCAAGCGGCGCAGCCTAACTCTTAACTCTTAGTTTTTAGTTCTTAATTTTCACGGCAAACACGACGGTATTGTATGCCGGAAGTTTTGCCGGTTTCCGGATAATAGCTTCTTCGTCGTTTTGACTCCATGTTATTTTTTCTTCGCTTCCAAGCATCTTGATTGAAGAAATTTTCGCTCCCGTCACGGTTTTCAATCCGAGGGATTTGATATGTATGTCGGTTGTCGGATTTTCCATGCAGAACGTGTATAACGTTTTGCCTTTCACGGTGAAACGGAGGTCGGTCGGCTGGTATTCGCGAACATCTTTCAACCCGCCGAAATGACCTTTAGCCTGCTCGCCGGTAACGGAAGGTCCTTCGCCGTAGACTTTCCACGGACGAGTGCCGTAAATAGCCTCACTGTTGTCTTGCATCCATGTAGCGATATTTTCCAGAATATCAAGCACGTCCTGTTCGAGGTCGCCTTCGGGAGTCTGAACGATATTAAGCAACAAATTTCCGTTTTTGCTGACGATATCTATCAACATCTGAATAATTTCCGGGCCGGTCATGTACTTTTGCCCTGTGCGATAGTACCAATCGCCAATTGAGGTATCTGTTTGCCATGGAAATTCGTTGATACCTTCGGCAACTCCGCGTTCCCTGTCGTGCACCCAGCGTCCATCCGAAGCTTGTTTGCAGGTGTAAACAACGCCTTTACCCTTCGCTTTCAAATCCTGATTATAGTAATGAGCAATCATTGTTCTTCCCACATCCTCGAACGGCAATCCGCTGTCGGAGTACAGCAGGTCAACCTTGTAATTATCTACCAATTCGCGGATACGCTCGTACCATTCGCGTTGCCATACCGGATTTTTCGTCAGCCAGCCATTATCGTCGGGTTCAGCTTTTCCATGATAAAGGTCTTGATATTCGGGATTATTGCCGTCGTAAAGCACACCCGCCTTATCGCCCAACTGGTCGGAACGGCGGCTCACCTGAAACCAAGTGTAGCTTGCGCCCAAATGTTCCGATACGCCAAAGTAAAGACCTTCTTTTTTAGCCGCTTGCTGCCACAAACCAACTACGTCTTTTTTCGGTCCCATATTGACCGAGTTCCATCTGTGGAGTTTCGAATTCCAAAGGAAAAAATTGTCGTGATGCGTACCCATGCTGACAAAATATTTAGCGCCCACGCGTTTATAGAGCTTCATCAGTTCATCGGGGTTCCATCTTTCGGCTTTCCATAAGGGGATAATATCTTTATACCCAAACTCGGAAGGATGTCCATAATGTTCGACGTGATAGGTGTAATAACGATTCGGTTTCCGGTACGTCTCCTTTTCGCAATCGTAATAACCTCTTTCATACATACCCCGCGCATACCAGTCGCCTTGACGGGGAACGGCTTGTGGTCCCCAGTGCGACCAAATGCCGAACTTGGCGTCACGAAACCAGTCGGGATATTTGTACTGTTTTAACGATTCGTCGGTGGGCTTGTATTTGCCCTCCGTCATAGGTAAGTCTTTGTTTTGAGCAAAGACCGCAATTGACATACTTATTAATGCCAATACCAAAAATGTTCTAATTTTTTTCATATTTCTAATTTTTATATTTTATATTTAAATCGGGTGCAAAATTACATGAAAATTTCGAAATTCCAAGTGTGTAAAATAAAAATCAAGACCACCGAGTTCTGCTTACGTCCGTACTTTGAAGTACAATTGCTATCTTTGCAACATAAAAATAATCGCAAAACAAACACTACCTTTGTGCACGTCAAGACCACAGTACGTGTTCATAAACTTACAAATTTTAATTGTTTTACAATTAATTTTTTTTGCGGCAAAGACGGACGGGTCTTGATTTTTATTTTACGCACTTGGAATTTCGAAATTTTCATGTAATTTTGCATACTAATTTCAGGAAAATACGATAGTGTTATAAAAACATAAAACGGAACAGTGACAAAGAAAAAGAAAAAGAAAGTACAGCCGGCAACTCAGCGGAAAGTTGTAACAGGCAAA
>JAIRLF010000109.1 GCA_031259655.1 Prevotellaceae bacterium | reverse complement strand
GGTGCAATTCAAATGGAGTGTATTTCAAATTGTCGCAAACCCATCTTTTCGTCATCGCCCTCATGTTCGCAATGACGAAAGAGCGGGGAAGATTCACATCAATGAACGATAAACAATATTTCGAAAATTTCGAGACGGCGGGGGTTACGCATGTTTCTATTGATATGAATGCCCTGACGGGCAAAGTAGGGGCAAGGCATGCCTTGCCCTACCTGCAATGAACGTATATTCGACGCCGGCAATTATCTGTCAACCGGCAAATATTTTGATTATAGTGAACAGGGAATTTTGTCGTACACTCTGTAGAACCGTTTTTTTTACGGTAATAACATAAAAAGTTGTATCTTTGCGCCTGTATTTTGTAGATATAAATTATTATAAAGTAAAAGTGATATGATTAAATTATTCAAAACGACCCTTATTTGCGTCTTAAGTTCTATGGCGCTATTTTCCTGCATGAAAGAGCAAGGAGCACAGATATACGCCGAAGTATATTCGGTGGTAAAATCGGATGGAACAAGTCTGTATTTTTCTTCAGACGATGGAATTGATTTATATCCCGCAGGCGGATTTAATTCTAACTGGGGCAAAGCCGGCGACAGGATTCTGGTTGGATTTCATTATAATCCTTACACCATTTCGGAAAACACCACGCGCATGGATATCACCGTCGAGAGTTTGGTTGGGGTACAAACATTCGGTTCGGCGCTTTCTTCGACCGTCGACACCGTTGGCAACGGAGCATTTGTGTTCGAAAACAGCAGCTACCAGCACGCTATTTCGGCGTGGGCAGTACAAAACTATCTGACAGCCATATTTGCGATAAAATATTCCACTCCGGCGAAACACACTTTCGGATTTATCGAAGAACCCACACTGTTCAAAAACGATACCCTTTTCCTTTCGCTGTGGCATAACACGAGCGAAGACGGTCAAGATTACACCTCTCAGTCCCATATAGCTCTGGAGCTGTCTGATTACGGACATTATTTGTTGGCGCGGGATTCGACAGTGATTCTGTTAAAATACAAAGCCGAGAACGCATATTCGTCCAATGTAGAGAATTACTCGTATCCTGTGATGTACAGGCGAAAATATAATGTTTCCGACAATTGAAACGAATTTTTATTCGTTTCTTTTTATCACATACAGAGAAAGATTTATCAGCGAATGTTTTGCGGGCGAATCGTTGAGTGTTGAAATCAGGGCGATTGCCTTTTCGATATATTTTTCCGCAACAGATGTTGCATAAGTCAAGCCATTGTTGTCGAGGACAAAGTCCCGGACAATCGAAATATATTTTCGGTCTGTAGAAGCCTGTTTGACACACTTGAGGATTTCTTTCCGCTGTTTGGCATCCACCTGTTTTAACGAATAAATCAAAGGCAGGGTCATTTTCTTTTCGACCACGTCGTTACCGGTGGGTTTGCCAAGCAGGTTTGTTTTTTCGTAATCGAAAATGTCGTCTTTGATTTGGAAAGCCATCCCGATATCTTCGCCGATTTGACGCATTGTTTCGGCAAGATGTACGGCTCCGGACGATTTGGCTCCGACTTCCATCGAAGCGCCGATTAAAACGGCTGTTTTCTTACGTATGATTTCAAAATAAATCTCTTCGGTAGTATCCATGGAAATTGATTTTTCTATCTGAATCATTTCTCCTACGCTCATTTCAACCATCGGACGCGACATGATTTCCATAAAATCGAGCATCCGGTATTCCGTAATCAGCATAAGCGCTTTTGCCATAAGATAATCGCCGGCAAGGACGGCAATACGCGAAGTCCATTCGGCATTGACGGACTTGTTGCCTCTGCGCAAATCCGAACTGTCAACGACATCGTCGTGGACAATCGACGCCGTGTGAACCATTTCGATAGCTGCCGTTCCGGCGAATGTCTTGTCGTTAAACGGTTTCGAAGGCGCCGACGCTAATGCCGAAAGGAAAACGCACGCAGGACGTATCCTTTTTCCCCGACGGTCGGAAATATATTTCATCACTTCGTTAAGCAAGGGAGAACCGGAGGATAAACTCTTACGATAAAAGGTCTCAAACTTGGATAAAGCATCTTTTACTTCTTGCGGAAAAGAGTTGTAAACATCGGGAGACCCTTTATTCGGATTCGGTTCAAGACTTTTATTATTTTCTTTCATCGTTTGAACCTGAATGATATTCATCATTTTCTTCTTTCATAATAAGCCGCAAAAGTAACTAAAATTTAATTATCGCAACTTCAATACTTGCGCATACAGGTCATAATCGTCTGTATCAACAATTTTTACTTCGGCAAAACTGCCGGGGCGAAGATTTGTTTCGTTTTTATAAATCAATACTTCCTGGTCGATTTCGGGAGAATCGTGTTCCGACCGGCTAACAATAAAATCGGGCTCAACCCTGTCGATAATGACTTTCATACGCCGGTTTTTCTTGGCAAGATTCAGCTCTCCCGATATTTTGTTTTGGAGCGACATGATTTCATTCGCTCTTTCCATTTTCATACTGTTACTTATGGAATCGCGGAAATTAGCGGCGGCGTAAGTATCCTCCTCTTCCGAATAGGGAAAAACGCCCAATCGCTCGAATCGCACATCTTCGACAAACTGCTTCAACTCGTCGAACGCCTTCTCCGTCTCGCCCGGATGCCCTACCAGTAAGGTCGTTCTCAATGCAATACCGGGTATTTCGTTCCGGATTCGTTCTATCAGCTTGTACGTTTCTGTTTTGGTTATGCCGCGTCTCATTTTGCCGAGCACTTTGTCGCTGATATGCTGGAATGGTATATCCAAATATTTGCATATCTTCGGATTATCTCTTATTTCGGATATCAGCTCGTCGGGGAAAGCGAGAGGATAGGCATAATGTAACCTTATCCATTCAATGCCTTGAACTTCCGATAATCGCCTTAATAATTCGGCAATTTTCCGTTTTTTGTATAAATCCAATCCGTAATAAGTCGAGTCCTGAGCAATGATAAGCAATTCGCGTACTCCTCCGGCGGCTAATTTAGCGGCTTGCAGCGTCAAGTTTTCAATCGGTTCGGAGACATGCCCGCCCCGTATAAGCGGAATAGCGCAATAACTGCAATTCCGGTCGCAGCCTTCCGAGATTTTCATGTAAGCATAATGCGAAGGCGTGGTAACAACCCTGTCGCCAAGGAGTTCGTCCTTAAAATCGCCGCCTATGGTTTTGATAATGTCTTTCAGGTTTTTCGCTCCGAAAAAGTCGTCTACTTCGGGGATTTCGCTTCGCAGGTCGCTCTTGTAACGCTCCGCCAAACATCCGAAAACAAACAGGCGCTCAATTATACCCGCCTCTTTTGCCTTAGCAAAGTTCAGGATTGTGTTTATCGACTCTTCTTTTGCGTCTTTGATAAAGCCGCAGGTGTTAATAATCACCGTTTTTGCCGATTCGTCGTTCGAATCGTGGACTACTTCAAAGTTATTCCCTGCGAGTTGGGCAATCAGATATTCCGAATCGACAATGTTCTTTGAACAGCCTAATGTTACAATGTTTATCTTATTCTTATTTTTCAATGTCTTTTGTATTTATGGGATAGAAAATAAAATCATTCCGTATTTTATACCGTCATCACCGACATTTCGCACTTTTTGCAGTCGAAATGCAGTTTCAGTTTTGTGTTTGAACAGGTCAAAAACAAATCGCCCGAGTTCGATGCATTTTGTTTAACGGGACATATTCCGAGTTCGAATTTGACACAGTATTTGTTGAACATCAAATGCGTGGGGACAGTTCCGGTTTCGACGGCTTTTACGATTTTGCGCACTCCGTGCCTCCGATAAAATCGCTCCGCCAAACTGTTGGATACATTTGCCGTAAAATCAATCTCATCTGTGATATACGGAATGTCGGAACGAACGATTTGCGACTCTTTCCGTTTGTAGCGATTCCGGCGTTCGGTTTCGAGGAGGCGAATTAGCCGGCGACGCCATGCGTTAATCGCAGAAACAGGGAAAAAATATTCGCAGTCCGCACAGTCGGTTTGGAAATCGAATATCGTCCCGCCTGTTTTGCCGAACTGTTCGATTATCGTTGTGCGCATCCTGTCTTTGGCTATAGCTTTTTCCGCCAAATGGGGAATAGAAATCTCAACAGAGACCTTATCTTCGTCTTTGGCGCTGATGAGAACACTATTTTCGGATATTGCGATTGACACAGCTGCACGTATCTTGCGAACAGCGCTTTTCGCGGCAAGTTGCTTGTCAAACAGACGGTCGGAGTTGCGGAATATTTTCGTCCCCGCCGATATGCCTTCCATTGACAGCGGCGTTATTGTGTTTCCGTTCGTCGAATTTACTCTTGTGCCCAACAATTTTCCCGAACTGTCGAAAAAACAGACTCCATCGCCATTTGCCAACGAGCCGGCGCCGTCTATCGCGAACGAACGTTTGTCGACCGAAATCACCGTTCCGCAGAATTTACCCGTCGATTTGGCAGTTCCGGCATTCAATCCCTGTTTTCTGCCTTCGGCGAAATACGCAGTAAATCCTCTCGAAAAAGACCTTTCGGCGTCGGGCTCGAAAAACAGGTTCACCTCGCCGGAGGAGGATTTCCGGTAATTCTCCGACTTGTTGAGGAGCGCATCAATGCGTTTCCGGTAAGAGGCAGTGATGTTCTTCACGTACGAAATATCCTTCAACCGCCCTTCGATTTTGAAAGAGGTAACGCCGGCAAGCATCAAATCTTCCAAATAGTCGGACATATTCAGGTCTTTCAGCGAAAGGAGATGTTTGTCCGAAACGATTTTCGCGCCTTGAGCGTCGTATAAATCAAACGGCAACCGGCATAATTGAGCGCAACATCCTCTGTTGGCGCTCCTGCCCGAAAGCGCTTCGCTCAAATAGCAACGTCCGCTATAACTCACGCAAAGCGAACCGTGTACGAACGATTCGAGTTCTATGGAGGTCGATTTTCCGATTTC
>JAIRLF010000015.1 GCA_031259655.1 Prevotellaceae bacterium | reverse complement strand
TCGGAGTTGTAAAACTTTTCAACGATGATACGCAATACGTTATGAGCGACGAAGGGGAAGTTTTGATACCCGACCAAAGCATATCATCGTTTGTCGAAACAGGCGACAGAGTGTGGATTTCGTACACCATCGAAAAAGAAAACGCAAAACAGGACACTTTGACAATAGTGCCCTACAGGATAACCCGCATCACACCTCTGAAGCTGCAACACGAATCAACACTCAACGAAAGTGGCGTCGATTTGTGGACAGTGTGGATTGCGCAAGGTTTTTTGACTTTCGATTTCCGGATAAGGGCAAGAGACCCCGAAGAAATTAAAGAGCATCAATATGCATTAGTCGCTTCGCAGAATGAAGTCGCTGATACTCTTTTTATTAATTTTAGACACGATGATGGCGGAGACAATTACGGTGTCTTGTGCCGGACAGCTGTGGCATTGAAATTAAGCGATTTAAATATCGCGCAGGATTCTGTTACGTTAGCTATTGATTACAAAAATCTCAACGGCATAAGACAAAAAGAATATAGAACGTATAAAAAGATACAAAAATGAAAGCAAAAGTGAAAAAGGTTTTTCTGACACTGACAACAGCAATTATTGTAGCATCGTGCAGTTTTGATGATACGGACAATGTAGCATATTATCAAGCGTATGGCGTTATTAAGGAAGATGCTAAGACGAATGGGAAATTGTATGTCAGAAGCGATGAAGGCAAGGTGATACTTCCGTCGCAGTCCAATTTTTTATCGAACGAAAACCGCGACAGTCGGGTATGGATGATGTATTCTACCGACAGCAATATTGATTCGGACACTATCAAAGCATTTGTTTACGACTTTCTGGTAGTAACTCAAATGGATTTTAAAACCCAAAACGACGAATCGGCGTCAGATGATGTGTATTTGCATAATATCTGGGTCGCTCAGGACTATCTTACTTTGATGATGGACGTTAAGGCAAATTCCAAATTCTCGCTGGAAAACCATAAATATACTATGTTTCTCGACAATAAATCGTTAAACAGTATCGAAGAAATTAACGATATCGTGAGTAGCGATACTGTGCGTTTGGAATTTAAGTACGACAGAAACGACGATGCTTACACTGAGTCATTTACTAAAATAGTTGCGCTGAAATTGGACGACAAAATAGATGCAAAAGTTTTGCTCATAAAGTACACGACGGATTCCGGCATCAAAGAAAAATTTGTTACATACACAAAGTAATCGATATCTTATATTTTAATTATTTATGTTAAGGTTTGCTATTTCTGGCAAACCTTTTTTAATGTGTGTGTATGATTTTTGTGTTTATCATTTTTGCAACTTTTTAATCATAATCATGTTTTTGATTTGTAATTTTCTCTCATTTTCCGGAAGAACGATTTCAACAATTCGGAACATCTTTCTTTCAGGACGCCTTTAATCACACGTGTTTTAGGGTGCAAAATATTTTGACCGACAAGCGAATATCCGCGTTTTTCGTCGTCGGCGCCATACACCAGAGCGCCCACCTGCGCCCAAAAACAGGCTCCGGCGCACATCACACACGGTTCTAACGTTACGTACAACGTACATTCTGTCAGATATTTTCCGCCTATTGTATTTGTAGCCGCCGTTATAGCCTGAATTTCCGCATGGGCAGTCGGGTCGTTCAATGTTTCCGTAAGGTTATATCCTCGTCCTATCACACGATTTTTCCACACAATTACAGCACCCACAGGCGTTTCGCCTGCTTCGAAAGCTTTTTCCGCTTCAACAATCGCCGCTCTCATAAAATACTCATCGGTATAGACTTCCGCTGCCAAATCAATCATTATAATTTACGTTTTCAATTACACTTGGAATGCCCACAACTTTTACAGACCAAACATCCTTCTTCGTAAATCAGTGATGTCGAGCCGCAATCCGGGCATGTCGCTCCCGAATTATCCATCGTACCATTAGGAATAAAGCGTTTCAAAGCCCGTTCGATACCGTTTTTCCATGTATTGATAGTTTCCCTGTCGAGTTCGAGCCCATTGACAAGGTTAATAACGTCTATGATATTCATTCCGTTACGCAGTACCCCGGAGATTAATTTGGCATAATTCCAAAACTCCTTGTCGAACATGTGCGAAATTCCGCCTAACGTGTTTGTATACCCGTATTTATCGACCCATTGAAAATGATAAACCGAGTCGCCGTCGATTTTTTCTTTGATAATTTTCCCCATCGTAACGCTTTTTGGCAAAACGCGTACATCCTCGTCAATCAAACCTGTGAAAATTTCGTAAGGACGACCCTTGTAGAGACCGACGAAAGCAATCCACTGTTCGCTTTTGTTTTTGAAACGAACAACTTCGGCGTCAAGTATTTCGGGACGCTTTTTGGGAAATTGAGATTCGTTTTCCTTGTTTTTGTTCGACACCAAGATACCCGAACGCGAACCTTCGCGATAGACAGTTATCCCTTTACATCCGCATTCCCAAGCCGTTCGATACACTTCAGCGACTAAGTCTTCGGTTACTTCTTCGGGCAAATTGACGGTTACGCTGATAGAATGGTCTACCCATTTCTGCATTCTGCCCTGCATTTTGACCTTGCTCACCCAGTCGATATCGGCAGACGTCGCTTTATTATAAGGAGAGATTGCAACAAGTTTGTCGATTTGTTCGTGGGATAATGTCTTTATCTCTTGCACATCCAAACCATTGATTTTTGCCCATTTAATAAACTTGTGATGAAACAGGAAATATTCTTCGTACGAATCTCCGTTTTCGTCCTTAAAGCTGATTTTTACGCCTTTGTCGTTCGGGTTCACTTTCCGTCGACGTTTGTAAACAGGCAGGAACACAGGCTCGATGCCCGATGTAGTTTGAGTCATCATGCTTGTTGTGCCGGTTGGGGCAATTGTCAACATAGAGATATTTCGTCGTCCGTACATTTTCATTTCGTCGTAGAGAGCCGGGTCGGCTTCTGCGATACGTCGAATCATGGGGTTGTTTTTTTCGCGTTCGGCGTCGAAAACAGGAAATGCTCCACGCTCTTTCGCCATATTTACCGATTGACGATAAGCCTCGACAGCCAGTGTTTTCTGCACTTCCACAGCGAAATCGGTAGCTTCGTCCGTACCGTATTGCAGTCCCAAAGCGGCTATCATGTCACCTTCGGCGGTTATGCCGAGCCCCGTTCTTCGTCCGCCTGTAGCCTTGTGTTTGATTTTTTCCCACAAAAGGGTTTCGACGCGTTTAACTTCCGCATTTTCGGGGTCGTTTCCTATTTTTACCAGAATAGCGTCGATTTTTTCTAATTCCAAATCAATAATATCGTCCATTATGCGCATCGCTTTGCGTACATGTATTTTGAACAGGTCGAAATCGAATTTGGCTTTGTCGGTAAACGGATTTGTCACATATTCGTACAAATTTATAGCCATCAATCGACAACTGTCATACGGACACAAAGGAATTTCGCCGCAAGGATTTGTCGAAACAGTGCGGTATCCCAAATCGGCATAACAGTCGGGGAGCGATTCTCTTATTATTGTATCCCAAAACAATACTCCCGGTTCTGCTGATTTCCACGCATTGTGTATAATTTTTCGCCAAAGCGTATTTGCGTCGATTTCGTTCTTGATTCTCGGATTCTCGGAATCTATGGGAAACTGTTGACGGTAAGCAGTCTTATTCAATGCGCACTGCATAAATTCGTCGTCTATCCGGACAGAGATGTTGGCGCCCGTAACTTTCCCCGAATCTAATTTAGCATCGATAAACCGTTCCGCATCAGGATGTTTTATTGATATCGAAAGCATCAAAGCGCCGCGTCGCCCGTCTTGAGCTACCTCTCGTGTCGAATTTGAATACCGTTCCATGAAAGGCACAACGCCGGTCGATGTCAAAGCGCTGTTTAACACCGGACTTCCTGTCGGACGGATATCCGACATATCGTGTCCGACTCCGCCTCTGCGCTTCATCAGCTGCACCTGTTCTTCGTCCAAACGCATTATTCCTCCGTATGAATCAGCAGGTTTGTCGTGTCCGATGACAAAACAGTTCGACAACGAAGCCGTCTGATACTCATTCCCGATTCCGGTCATCGGTCCGCCCTGTGGAACAAGGTATTTGAAATTTTTCAGCAACAGATATATTTCGTCCTCGCTCATGGGATTCTCGTATTTTTGCTCGATTCTTGCAATTTCGCCTGCCAACCGGCGATGCATATCATCGGGCGTTTTTTCATAAATATTCCCGAACGAATCTTTAAGAGCATATTTGTTTATCCACACATTTGCGGCGAGTTCGTCGCCATCGAAATAAACGGCGCTTGCCGACAGACATTCTTCATAAGAATACGTCTTTTTAGTTTGCTTATTTGTTATTACATTATCCATATATCATTAAATAATAAATATTTATTCATCTACTTTCTTTAGATTTTTGAGCGGCAAGTTATAACTTCTGCCCTTATCGCAAGCAATCTTTTGGGTAAATTTTATTCAAAAGTTATTAACACTCGATTTAGTCCCTTTATTATAAATTGGTTGAAAATTGCCCACGTCAAGATTACCGATTTTTATTGGAAACAGGCGTTCTATTTAGAATATTCAGCCCCTAAACCGTTAAAAAATGTTAAAATGCGGTATTTTTCAGTAAAAAACAACGCTCGAAAGCTCCAAATAAAATATAATTACTACCTTTGCGCCGTAATTGATATAATAAACAGTAGATGATATGAAGTCTAAAATCGTGGTATGTTTTTGTTTATCCGTTATTTTTTCCGGATGTTTTTTGAAAAAAAATGAAGTATCGGAGAAAACCGGATGGAAGTATAATGATGCCAAATATGGTGGCGTAGAACGTGTTAAGCCTAACAAGGAGAGAGTTGCTCCGGGTTTGGTGTTTGTTAACGGAGGAGCCTTTATCATGGGGCAGTTGGCTGATGACATTGGCAATGAGTGGGATAACCTGCCGAGACGAGTAACTGTCGATTCTTATTATATAGATGAGACAGAAGTGACCAATCAACAGTACAGAGATTATATTTTTTGGCTGCAAAGCGTTTTTGTAAGTTATCCGAACAGGGTAAAAAGCGCAATGCCCGATACTCTGGTATGGCGCAGACCACTGGCTTACAACGAACCTTATGTGCAAACATATTTTCGCTATCCTGCGTATAACGATTATCCGGTCGTAGGCGTAACATGGTTGCAAGCAAGCGATTACTGTTTGTGGCGAACAGACAGGGTCAACGAAGCGGAACTTATCAAACGCGGAATATTAGTTCCGAACATTGCCGAACAGCGCGACGCCGATAACTTTAACAGCGATGCTTTCCTTTCCGGTCAATACGAAGCCGAAATGAACGAAAGAAAACAACCGAAAGATATCGCTACCGGCGATGCGCGAGCAGTTAAATTTGAAGACGGCATTTTGTACCCCAAATATCGCCTCCCGACCGAAGCGGAATTTGAATATGCCGCAAGAGCCGAAATCGGCGTAACCTTCGACGAACGAACTGTTGAACGGCGAGTATATGGCTGGAGCGGTTCGAATGTCAGAGACCCAAGCAAGAAACGCAGAGGCCAAATGATGGCTAACTTCCAGAGAGGACGTGGCGACCTTGCAGGCGTGGCAGGCGGACGTCAAAACGACGGCGCTGCTATACCCGATAAAATTCGCTCGTATCCGCCTAACGATTTTGGGCTCTACGATATGATTGGTAATGTGAACGAATGGGTAGCCGACATATACCGTCCAATGTCTTTTAACGATGTCGAAGAGTTTAACCCTTTCAGAGGTAATGTTTTCATGGAACTGGCAAAAGACGCCGAAGGAAATGTGTTACCCAAAGATTCTTTAGGACGAATGAGATACGATACTGTCAGAGCCGTCAACAGATACAATTATCGTGTAGGCGATAACAGAAATTACAAGGACGGCGATATCGGCTCTTCCATATTTTTTAATGAAGCAGGAGATACACCCGACACCGTTTCCAATTCGAACAGAGTGTATTTTCAGGGAGCCGGCGAACAACAAGACAATATGGCAACCTTGATAAACGATAAGTCAAGAGTCTATAAAGGCGGAGGATTCTTAGACCGTCCGTATTGGTTGCGTCCGGCTACAAGAAGATTCCTTGACCAGGATAAAGCTCAATGGGACATAGGTTTCCGATGCGCCATGAGTAGCCTCGGAGGTGAAAACAAAATTGAAGGAAAAAAGAAAAGTAAAAAATAATGTAACAACAATAATAATAATTTTAAATATTTTAAGTGCAAAAAAAGTTGTCTCTTCTGAGATAACTTTTTTGTTTTTTGTTTTAATGTCAGGTCAGCCAAAACGCCCGAGTGTACGACAAAATTTCCTTTTTTATAATCAAAATGCTTGCCGGTTTACAAATAATTTACAGAATTTTAGAATGCGGATCAGAATTTACAGAATTTTAGAATTGAACAGAATGGTTTATAATGACGCATGCCTTGCCTTGTCCCGACATTGGCAAGGTCAAGGACGTCGATTTGTAGGGGCAAGGCATGCCTTGCCCTCGCCCTAAAGATTATGGCGTTGTTGTGTGAGTTGTCGATGGTGTCGTCGATGGGGTCATCGATGGTGTCGTCGATGGTGTCGCCGATGGGGTCATCGATGGGGTCGCCGATGGGGTCGTCGATGGGGTCGTCGATGGTGTCGCCGATGGGGTCGTCGATGGCGTCGATTTGTAGACGACAGAATCTACGTGGAGACGCAATATATTGCGTCTCTACATCGGACAATGCTGTGGTTGTCGATGGCGTCGATTTGTAGAGACGCAATATTTTGCGTCTCCACGTGTCTCGGCACTCTGCGGACAAAAGGAAAAAGTTGAAGCAAACTAAACGGAGGACTAAAGAGCATTCAGTCCTTCGACGAAGGAGTTCTTAACTCTCAGTTCTTAACTCTCTCAAAACCTATTCCCTTGATGCGATTTTAGAGAGCAGGCGTAATATTTCCAAATATAGCCAAACCAACGTAACGAGCAGTCCGAACGCTCCATACCATTCCATATATTTGGGCGCTCCCATTTGTGAACCTTTTTCGATGAAATCGAAATCTAATAATAGATTCAAAGCCGCAACCACCACGATTACCGCACTGATGCCTATACTCAGCAAACTTGCTCCATGATAGAAAGGAGTCGAAACAAGAAACAGGTTTAAAACGATAACTACCAAGTAAAATACTCCTATACTGATAGTAGCTATCACTATCACCGAGCGCAGCCTGTTCGTCACTTTAATCAATCGCGTTTGGTAACAGAACAACATCACTAAAGCCGTCAATAATGTTATTGTTACGGCAGTAGATACAATTCCCGGAAACCGTTCCGCGAACGCTTGTTCAAAAAACGCCGATATTGCTCCGAGAGCGAATCCTTCTGCAGCTGCGTATAAAGGTGCAAGATAGGGCGAAGTTTTGGGAGCAAAACAGATTATCAATGCAAGTACTAATCCCGAAATCAGTCCTCCCCATAACCATGGAGTAACCGCCGTCGGATTGTTTGCGTATAAAACAATGTACCAAGTGTAAGATGCCGCCAAAATCGTCATCGCTATTAACATAAACGTTTTGATAATAGAGCCTTTCACTGTCATTGTCCCACTTGGTGAACTTACTAAGGCAGCTTTCTCAAAGATGCTTTCTTTCATCGCCGGATTTGATGAATTTCCAAATAATGCCATAATTTATATCTTTTTAAAACTTTCCAATTAATAAATCAGTAAATAAATTTCGCGCAAAAGTAATGATTTTTTTT
>JAIRLF010000151.1 GCA_031259655.1 Prevotellaceae bacterium | reverse complement strand
GACGGCTGTCTTGGTTTTCTTGCCGGAGCAGACTGCGAAATGACCGAAGACGGGCACATGGGACCCTCTAATTTATGGAACATCGTCGATACCGGCGAGGAATCGTCGTTTCCGCGCTGTCCCTGGGCGCTCGACCTTTCGGACAAACCCTTTCCGGGACGTAAGGATAAAGACCCGCTCAAACTCGGCGTCTGGTATTGGGAGAGCGGATTTTATCACCATCCTATCGAGAAAGCCGAATATATCCGCGACTGGAATTTCCGCGCCGCTTACGGCGCATGGGATGCCCTGAAAAACGTTGACCGCGCTTTTCCGACGTCGAAATTAAACTGGATGGCATACATCGCCTGTAAACGGGAATCACGGCGCTTGATGGGCGACGTCGTCCTCTCGAAAGAGGATTTAGTCAATTCGGTGAAGTACGAAGATGCAGCCGTTCCGACCGGCTGGTCTATCGACTTGCATTTGCCGGATCCGAAATATCAAAAAGGATTCGAAGGCGACGAATTTATTTCTGTTGCGCATTATACGAGATTTCCGCAACCGTACTGGATTCCTTACCGTTGTTTTTATTCGCGTAACATCGAAAACCTGTTTATGGCGGGACGCGATATCAGCGCTACTCACGAAGGTCTCGGAACAGCGCGGGTCATGCGCACCGGCGGCTGTATGGGCGAAATCGTCGGTATGGCAGCGTCAATCTGCAGAAAAAATAATATCTCGCCGCGGCAAGTGTATTCGGAACATTTGGATGATTTGAAGAGTTTGATGAAAAAAGGCGTACCTTCACAGGGGAAACATGAATAATTAATAATGAAAGTTGAACTAAGATTAAATAAACAGATAGACAGATGAAAAAGATTTTAGCAAGTATTATTTTAGCCGGAATCTCTAAAGAAATTAGGAAAAGTATTTTATTATTCATGACACTGTGCCTTTGCATCAGTATGCAGGCGCAAAACAAGTTAACGGACAATGCCGAGCAGGGCAAAGAGACCATCGGCAAACACATCCACGGGCGCGACAAAAGCAATCAACCGGAATGGATGAAAAAGTATAATGCGCGGGAGGTACGTGAAATATTTTATAATCCGCCCATGTTTTACGCTCCCCATACATTTTGGTTTTGGGATAATGCGATTAAAGACGAGTATGAGGCAGCCTCTATGGTTAAAGAGATGGCTAAACAAAGGTTGAATCCCGGATATGCGCATCCCCGTTCAGGATTTAATCAGTCGGTAGCGGCTCTTCCTCTTGAGCAATATCTTACCGACCCATGGTTTAACAGTTTTGGTAATGCGTTGAAAGAAGCCGAAGAGAATGGATTAACACTCGGATATTGTGACGAATACAACTGGCCCAGCGGACATGCGGCAGGTAAGGTATTGGCGCAACATCCGGAACTTGAAGCGACGTATCTTTCGCCGAAACGTCATTCTGCAACCGGAAAGACGGAAGTAAATTATGAGTCCGTTGATTTTGCCGTAGCCGGAAAATTATTCAATAATCAAATTGATGCCTCTTCCTTGCGTATCATAGGCGAGGGGAAGAATATCAAATGGACTGTTCCGGATGGCGATTGGGTAATTTACACCTATACCAAGAAACCACATGAGGGCAAAGATGGCGGAAAAGTAAATTATTTAGACCCGAAATTGATGGAAGTGTTTATACCCTTGGTACATGAACAGTATGATAAACATTTCGCGAATGACATGGGGAAAAGTATTCCGGGCGTGTTTGTGGATAACGAAGGCGATTACGGATACAAAATGGCCTGGTCCGAACACTTCGCAAAACAGTATCAAAAGAAAAAGAAACGCGATATACGTATCTGGCTGCCCCTGCTTACCGAGAAAGATAAAGACGGGTTGTTTGTCGTTGCGCGGTGCGATTGGTTTGACGTTGTCTCCGATGTGTATAACGAATGTTATTTCGAACCTTTAGTTGGCTGGTTAAAGGAGCGCAATATGTATTATATCTCCAATTTATGGGAAGAATCGTTACAACTCCAAACGACTGCTGTGGGCGATTTGATGAGGACAACACGTTGCGTGACAATGCCCGGAAACGATTGTCTCGAAATGAGATCGCAGGACGTGCACGATTTTAAAGAAGTGCAGACGGTTGCAGAATTTGAGGGTCGTCCTCTTATGAGTGAAATCATGGGTGTAGCAGGCTGGATTCAAACTCCGGAAATGATGAAAATGACGATTAATTCGATTACCTCCTTCGGGGTTAATCACGTTGTCCCTCATGGAATTTATATGAACAAAAAATTAGAAACCATACCTTTTCCGACAGACTGGTATGTCGAAAACCCCTATTGGAATTATTTACACTACTGGAACGACTTCGCCAGACGCGCATCATTTGTCACACGGCAAAGCAATCTGGTAGCAGATGTGCTTTTATTCCATCCGCTTGAAAGTGTCTGGTCTTTTTCGGAAAATTACTTTTCGGAAGAGAAAGGCTCATGGGATAAGCGTGCTGATGAAGCGAATCAGGTTTATACGGACGCCATGAGAAAAATGAATGAGCAAAATATTGACTTTTTAATCGGCGATAAACATTATTTATCGAAAGGGATTATACAACGATTGGACGGAGGAACGAAAATAACCGTCAATAATCACGATTTTCAGGCAATCGTACTTCCTTCCGCTTATATTATTCACCGCTCGTCGTTCGAAAAAATCTTTGAATTTGCAAAACGGGGAGGATTAGTAATCCTGTTAGGTGAATTGCCTCATGGCTCTCCCGAAAAAGGGTTGAATGATAAGACAATTATAAACAGAGCAAATGCGTTAAAACAGTTTTCGAACGTCGTTAATCTGGCGTCCGGGAAAGATAAAATGGACGCTATGATTACAACTCTGAATAAGAAGATGAAACCGCAAATGCGCCTCGAAAATTCCGGCAGACTTTACACCGCTCAAAGAAAGGCAGGTAATATAAACTTATACTGGTTTGCAAATAATACCGATACATTAAGACACTTTACCGCATGGCTCAGGGATGGCAAGGGAACTGCCGAAATCTGGGATTGTGAAACAGGTGAAAAGAAAAGCGTTCCATCAACAACCGAAAACGGATATCAAAAGGTATCTTTGACCTTATATCCGTTCGAAGGTTATTGGCTGGCTTTCGACCCGGATATTACAAAGACGCCCGCAGACTTAAAACAGCCGGAAACGACGAACGTAAAAGAAAAAGTTATCAACACGAAATGGTCGATTGGTTATCCGGACGAAAAGACTGTTTATAAGACGACTGCAAAGATATTGTATTCGAGTGATTCATCGGTGGACAGTGTAAAATTACAGCCCGGATACGACGATTCGGAATGGAAATATTATTCCCGTCGGGATAAAAAGGCGAACGACAGTACAAATACATGGCTTTATTGGCGAATGAATATTCCTGTAGGAGCAACCTCCGTTACTGTCCCTTCCCATATCTTAGGGAAAGATATTTGGCTAAACGGCAGGAAAATAAATGTGACAGATTCTTTGATTCTCTTACCGCCGGAATCCGGTTTATTATCGTTTGCGCTCAACTGTAAAGAAGAGAAATTATCCGTCGCTCCTTTCAAATTTACAACAGGAGTAGCGGAGAACAGAGAATTAGCGTCATGGTACTCTTACGGGTTACAGCAATATACCGGGTTTTTGGAATACGAAACTTCAATAATAATTGAGGATACCTCTTCTGAAATTTTTGTCGATTTAGGCGAAACAAAATACATTGCCGAAGTCTTTGTTAACGACCGGTCGGTGGGAGCCCGCTTATGGCCTCCTTTCAAATTTGACATTTCCGGTGCAGTGAAACAGGGAGAAAACAAAATCAAAATCCGAACAGGTAATCTGATTGCCGGTAAAATGTGGATGAAAGATGATATGGGAAAACTTCGTACCTGGGGCTGGCGAGGAACTCCCGACCTAAGCAAATGCGACGCCGGACTGTTTGGTCCTGTAAAATTGATTTTCAAGGAAAAATAAATAATGCAAAGTGAAGAATTTAATAAGTATTATTTTAGTCGGTATGATAACAATGTCGGCAGCCCTGCGCGGCGTTTTCAACAAATGTTGAAAGTCCCTCGTAGCCCTGCGCAGCGTTTTCAACAAGTGTTGAAAGTCCCTCGTAACCCTGCGAGGCGTTTTCAACAAATGTTGAAAGTCCCTCGTAGCCCTGCGAGGCGTTTTCAACAAATATTGAAAGTCTCTCGTAGGGCTGCGAAGCGTTTTCAACATTTGTTGAACATTTATATCGCGTTGAATAAAGGATTAAGTGAGCGTGTTGAAATTTATTTGGCCAGGATAAAAAAACAAATTACTTTTGCAAATATTTTAAAATCGAAGGTTAATTAAGTATAAATATTTTTAATGTATATAACTCATGAAATGTAAAAGATTTAGGACAGTCAATTTGCGGAATGCAGAATGGTTTCAGTTCTTCACCGAATTTAAATCTCTGGTAAAACTGTATCATCCGGACGTGTTAAACATCGAAGCGCTTTTTGCTGTTTTCGTCGTGTTGTATGCCGATGTTGACGAAGCAATGGAGATTATCCGTAAGAGCGCAACCACCGAACAACTTATCGAAGCCGATAATAATCGCGACGCTGGTTTTCGCGGATTATCCGACGCGGTGAAATCGTCATTAAACCATTTCGACCCTGCAAAGCGCGAGGCAGCGCGGCGAGTACAAATTGTACTCGACCAATACGGCAATGTTGCACGGAAACCGTATGACGCTGAAACAGCGTCAATCTACAATTTCGTTCAGGAGATGAACGGCGCACATGCCGACGACATTGCCACTTTAGGTTTGGGCGACTGGGTCGTTCGGTTAGACGCCGACAATCAAACTTTTGAAGCTCTAAAAAACACGCGTTACTCCGAAAAAGAACAAAAACCGGTTTTTCGTGTGAAGGAACTTCGCAAGAAAATCGACAGTAATTATCGCAACATGCTTGACCGTATCGACGCTTCAATCTTACTGAACGGAGAAGCGCAGTATGCCGCTTTTGTCAACGCTTATAACATACGCGTCGACCATTACAGCAACATCCTGGCGCAACGGAAAGGCCGGAACGCTAAGAAAAATGATGAAACAGAACAACAGTAGGATATGACAGACAGGCGTAATTTTTTGAAACAGTCATCTGCTTTGGTGATGGGCGGGATTTTGAGCGGCAAAGCATTTTCGGCGTTTGCACAAAACGGGTCGCCGAACATTCGCGATTATTTCGAATGGGAAGACGAAGCCGTCATTCAACTTGTCGAATCGGTGTTTACAAAATGTGTGTTCGGCAAGGTTCGTCCGCCCGAAGGCGAACTGAAACGGCGGTGGAACGCTCCGGGCGGTCATTATTACGGGCAATGGATATGGGACACAATGTTTGTTACAGATTTGTTGAGTATCTTTCCCGAACAGAGCGAAGTCATTCGCGATATTTTCGGTAACTACCGCGATTTTCAGGAACGGTGGAACGCCGTGAAACCGGAATATATGCACGATATGATTCCGTGTATGATTATGGCAAACGATAAATCGGGAAAATGGAAAACATTTCCGGCGTATTCGCAAATTCCGATTATAGCCTGGGGACTGGAACGTGTTTTCAACCGCAACGGCGACATCGAACTGGTAAAAGAAAATTTGCAGTCGCTGGAAAAATTTCACGAATGGTATTGGCGGGAACGCGATGTAACCGACACAGGACTTGTCGGCGTCGGCGATTATCTTGGAGTGATTCAAAATGCCCGTTATGAAACATTCGATTTCGACCGCACGCTCGACCGTCTGCAACTGACCGCGCATCCCAAACGCAACGACAATCCGCCGTTAAAGGCATACGGCGATATTCTGGTAACAGGAAACACGTCATATTTGATTCTTGCGGAGCAATCGTTGGCGCGGCTTGCCCACAAAGTCGGTGATGAAAAATTGGCAAAACGCTGTGAAACACGGGCGACAAGAGCGGCAGAAGCCATGCGCAACAATATGTGGGACGAAAAAGACGGCGTATTCAAAGCGATATTTCGCGATTCGTTTCAAAAAATTGACGAACTGAGTATCGGCTGCTGGACGCCCTTGCTTGCAGGCGTACCGACAAAAAAACAGGCGGCAAAAATGACGGAAATCCTGCAATCTCCGGCTTGGAACACGCCTGTTCCCGTTCCGACTGTTCCGACAACAGACCCGGTTTACAAATCCGACGCATTCTGGCGAGGCGACATTTGGACTGTTACCAACTATCAAATCGCTCACGGACTCAAAGCGTACGGTTTCGACGACCTTGCGGCAGACATTGCCGACAAAACAATTGAACTGTCGCTCCGGCACGGCGTCAGCGAACGTCACGATTCGCAAACCGGCAAAGCTTTGGGCGTGAATTTTCTCGGCATGAGCTGCACTGTCGTTACGCTGATGCTGGAAGGAATCAGTAAGAAATATGTACTGAAACTGAAAAATAAATGAAATCGAACGTTTGCCATATACAAATTCAAATCAATAAATATATGAGAAGAAGTGTCTTATTTTTTATGCTGATGATAGCAGTTTCGTTATACGGTTGCGGGCAGCAAACATCTAAAACGATGTTGATAGAAGCCGAGAGTTTTGACGACAGGGGCGGCTGGGTCGTGGACAATCAATCCATGGTGCAGATGGGCTCGCCCTATCTGATGGCGCACGGGCTGGGCGTTCCGGTACGGGACGCTTCTCATGTGATACGTCTGTCGCGGGATGGCGTGTTCAGGGTATGGGTCAGGACGCGCGACTGGGTCAAACCCTGGGGAAAGGAAGGTGCGCCCGGACGCTTCGAAGTCCGCTTCAACGGCATCCCCTTAGATACGGTTTTCGGCACAAAATCGGCTGACTGGCGCTGGCAGGACGGCGGGACGCTCGAACTCAAGGCAGGAGATAACCTCATCACGCTGCACGATTTGACCGGCTTTAACGGACGCTGCGACGCTATCTGCCTGACGGCTGACCTCAAACAGAGGCTCCCGGAAGACCTGTCCGCATTGAACGCTTTCCGTGAACGGAAGTCCGGAGCGCCGAAGCGGGCGCAGGAAATGGGCGATTACGACCTGGTCGTGGTCGGAGGCGGTATTGCCGGATGCTGTGCGGCTATCAGCGCCGCCCGTCTGGGCTGCAAAGTCGCGTTGATTCAGAATCGCCCCGTACTCGGGGGAAATAACAGTTCCGAAGTGCGTGTTGGGCTGTCGGGGCTGATTTCGCAATCGCCCTATCCCAACTTAGGTAATCTGCTGGATGAATTTGGCATTGTCGGTCACTGGAATAACTGGGAAGCCAAACAGCATCCCGACACGGAAAGAAGCCGGCAAATTGCAGGAATACTCGCGCGCTATCCGGAAAAAATGATTCACAATGCAGGACCAGCCGGCAATTATGAAGATGAAAAGAAAGAACGGCTGGTAAGAGGCGAGAAAAACATATCCCTCTTCCTGAACATGCAGGTATATGAGGTAGAAAAGAAAGGAAACCGCATCCGTTCCGTTACCGGCAAAGACATTCTGACCGGAGAAAAATACCGGTTCAAAGCGAATCTGTTTGCCGACTGTACCGGCGACGGCAATCTCGGTTACCTTGCCGGCGCCGATTACCGGATGGGAAGGGAAAGCAGGGACGAAACCGGCGAATCCCTTGCACCGGAGAAAGTAGACCGCCTGGTGATGGGAACATCTGTACAGTGGTATGCGTCGGACGCCGGAGAAAATACAGCCTTCCCGGAATGTCCCTGGGCGCTCCTGTTCGACGAACACTCTTGCCGTCCGAATCTGCGCGGGGACTGGGACTGGGAGGCGGGAATGGACAGAGACCAGGTCGAAGAGATTGAATACATCAGGGATTATGCTTTGCGGGCGGTATTCGGGAACTGGGATTTCCTGAAAAACAGAAGCGAACGGAAAGATGCATACGCAAATAAAAAACTGGAATGGGTTGCATATATCGGAGGCAAACGCGAATCCCGCCGTCTGCTGGGCGACGTGATTCTGAAAGGGCAAGACCTTTTAACCGGAACGCTGTTTGACGACGCTTCCTTCACGACAACCTGGGATATAGACCTCCACTATCCCAAACCGGTCGAAGGAATGACGGAAGAACCGTTCCTTTCCTTTGCCGACAGTCGAAAAATACAGCCCTTCGCCGTACCGTAC